>JABDBM010000091.1 GCA_013288685.1 Bacteroidota bacterium
TAATCCCGCAAGGTTATCGTTAGATGACGGCGCACGGGTAATGATGATGTTATACGTTTGTGTCGTAGTGCCGTCCTGAGCAGTTACTGTTACCGGGATGGTATTCGGGCCTACGGACAGCGCGATATTGGCCGAGGTGGCGCCGCTGGTTATCGTTGTTCCGTTTACCGTTATCGTCGAGGTCAGGTCGGCCGCGGTCGGCGTTACTGTAGTCCCGGTTGTCGCATTGCCTACTGCAATTGTGTATGCCAGGGTGCTGCCGGCAAAGGCTGGGCTCAGCGCACCTGCACTGGCGGTTAATCCCGCAAGGTTATCGTTAGATGATATGCGCGTTACAACAAGTTTATAGGTTTGTGTGCTCACACCATCTTCAGCAGTAACCAATACAGTTATGGTGTTTTGGCCTACACTCAATGGCAGAGCCGCCGAAGGCGTTCCGCTGGGAACTGTTACATTATTTACGGTAACTGTTGCATTAACATGATTAACAGTTGGCGTTAAAGTAATACTGGTAACGGCATTGGCCACCGTTGCAACATAGTTAGTTGTTGCCGAAGCAAATGCCGGTGTTAAAATGCCTGAACTAATGGTAAGATTTAAAAGTGTAGCATCCGGAGATAATCTGGTTACCACAATTTTATATGTCTTTTTTGTTGTTCCGTCCTGCGCGGTCACAACGATATTAATGGTATTGGCCCCTACCAACAACGGTAAAGCTGCTGAGGCAGTCCCGCTAACAACAGCCGTCCCGTTTACGGTAACAGTGGCATTAACATCATCGGTAGTAGGTGTAACGTTAATTGTGTTTACTGCGCTGCCAACTGTAGCAGTATAGGCTAAATTCCCCGTTGTAAAAGCCGGTGTAAGGGTCCCCGCGCTGATAGTCAGGCTTGATAAATCCGCATCAGTGGATACCCTGATCACATTTACAGCATATATTTTTTGGGGGCTGCTGACGTCCTGTGCTGTCACAACCGTGTTGATGATGTTAGATCCAACAGCCAGCGGGATCAGTCCCGATGCTGTGCCGCTGACTACAGCAGTTCCGGCAACCGTCACCGTGGCATTTACGTTAGCGGTAGTTGGTGTAAAAGTGATACCGGTTGTGGCATTGCTTACTATAACGGTATAGCTAAGTATCCCCTGTACAAAAGCAGGCGTTAGCGTTCCGGAACCTGGTACCAGATTGGAAAGGTAGGCATTTGACGATAACCTCGTAACCACCACTTTATAGGTAAGCTTGGTTACCCCGTCCTGTGCGGTTACCACGATGGTTATGGTGGTGTTGCCTACAGGTAAGGAAATACTGGCTGACGCTGTGCCGCTAATGACCGCTACGCCGTTAACAGTTATTGTGGCATTCGTATTATTAGCTGTAGGGGTTAATGTAATTGAACTGATACCATTACTCACAATATCGGTATAAGAAAGTGTCCCGGACGTAAAAACCGGAATTAACGACCCTGCACTTGGAGTTAACGCGCTTAATGTGGCATCGGTTGGCATATTCTTTACCAAAATGCTTACTTTGGCTGCAGCACTCCCACCCTGATTGTAGGCCGTAATAGTATACACCGTAAGCGGGCTGGGAGTGGTAGGTGTTCCGCTGATAATGCCGGTAGGACCGGCAAAGCTAAGCCCGGCAGGTAAAGTTGGTGTAATGATGTAACCTGTGGTAGCTATTTTACGAATTTTTCCATTGGCGTTATCGGCAACGAAAAGATTACCATCAGGATCGATGGCAATACCTGATGGATAATGAAAGCTTGCAGCCTTTGTTAGTCCGTCTGCAAATCCATACAAGCCGTTGCCGGCAAAATTGGTGACGACGCCTGCGGGCGTAATCTTGCGGATGTGAGCTCCGCCGGCATCTGCTGTATAAATGTTTCCAAGGGCATCGATAGCTAAAGCGTAAGGCGTTGAGAAACTTGCAGCAAGCCCTGTTCCATTCAAATCAGCATTGCTACCGCTTCCGGCAAATGTGGTTACCTGGCCGGCGGCCGTAATTTTCCGGATGGTGTTACCATCTTTCTCAGCAACATAAATGTTCCCTGAAGCGTCGCTCATTAAGCCAAACGGACCGTTAAAACTGGCTGAAGTACCGAGTCCGTTGATTGTGGCCGCTGTGCCGCTTCCGGCAAAGGTACTCACCATTCCGCCAGGTGTTATTTTACGTATCCGGCTGTCTCCATAATCAGCCACATACATATTACCAAACGGATCAAACACCATACCGGCCGGATCATTAAAACTTGCCGACAAAGCAGGACCATCCAGATTTGCTGAATCTCCGTTTCCGGCAAAAATGGTAACTATCCCCGCCGGGGTTATTTTATAAATCTCGCTAGTTCCCGAGCTGCTTACATACACATTACCTTGAGCATCAGTAGCAACGCCATTGGGTGCCGCAAAAGTAGCGGCGGTATAAAGACTTACTACGCCACCGGGTGTAATTTTATGAACCTGATTATTTGAATTATCTACTACATAAACATTGCCCGCAGCATCTGTTGCTACGCTTACGGGACTGTTGAAGCCCGAGCCGCTGGCAACTGTGGTTACATATCCGTAATTACCCGGCGGTACCGGCCCGCCCGTATTTGTTGGCCCTAAGTTGGTTATAGCAGTACCTACTGTATAAACCTGCGGACTCACGTATGCAATAACCGGGGCTGCCGGCGGAACTATGGCCCTTAATACCGAAACAATATAGGTTTTAGTTGTGGTTCCATTGGCAGCAGTTACTTTTATGGTGAAAATGTTATCACCCGGATTTAAAGTTTGAGATGACGCTACTCCGTTTGATATCGCCACATTGTTTAGTTTTAATGTAGCGGTGGCCTGGGCCGTAGTTGCTGTTAGTTGGATGCTGGTGGTGCCATTTGGCACGCTGATCAAATAATCGGTACCTGTTGGTGTAAATACAGGTGTTAATGGACCTGTATTTGCTGTTAATGCGCTTAACGTTGCATCGGCTAAAAAATCGATAACCGTTATTGTTACGTCATAGCTGCTGCTGCCATAAGCATTATAAGCGGTTATGGTGTTGGTAACGGCAGCAGTTAACGCAGTGGGTGTTCCGCTAATAATACCAGTAGTAGCATCAAAACTAAGTCCTGCAGGCAGCCCCGGGCCGGCCGGGTCAATAATAAAACCGGTAGTCTGCAGTTTACGGATAGAGGTTGTTGCGGTTCCACTGTTGTAGTCTGTAATATAAGCAGTACCCTGTGCGTCTATTGTAATGCCCAGCGGACTAATAAAACTCGCAGCGGCGCCTAATCCATCCGCAGAACCTGAAATACCGCTTCCCGCAATAGTAGTAACTACTCCCGCAGGGTTGATCTGCCGGATATAAGTGTTATAAGTGTCGGCTACGTAAACATTATCGCCCGCATCGGCCACCAATCCGTACGGTGTATTAAAACTTGCGGCAGTGCCTGTGCCGTTAGTTTGTCCTGCAACGCCCAGTGTTCCTGCAAGTGTACTTACCAAGCCACCGGATGTTATCTTCCTAATCAGTTGATTACCCTGATCGGATACGTAAATATTTCCATTAGCCTGGTTAACTGTTATGGCGTACGGTTTGTTAAAAGTTGCAGCAGTTCCTTGTCCATCGGCATGCCCTGCGGGTCGCAAACTCTCATCCGGGTTAAGGCCACCTGCCAGGGTTGTCACTGCCTGGGCTGGCGTGATCATACGGATCAGGTTGTTTCCATAATCAGCCACATAAATATTATCACCTGCATCTATCGCTAATCCAGTCGGATCGTTGAAACTCGCTGCAGTACCTGTAGCATCGTGCGTACCGCCTGCGACTTTACCAGCAAAAGTGGTTACCACGCCCGCGGGCGTAATTTTACGAATAAGGTTATTGAATGAATCGGCCACGTATAGGTTACCTTGCGAATCGATGGTGATTCCTAATGGCTGATTGAACGTTGCCGCCGTACCAACACCGTTTGTTGCCCCGGCAACGCCGCTTCCGGCGAACACGCTTACCACGCCGCCTGGAGTTATTTTTAATATCTGGTTTTGATTAGTGCCATTATTAGTAACATATAAATTGCCTGCTGCGTCGCGCGCGATACCATAGAATCTGGCCCCTGCCGAAAAACTTGCGGGAAGCGTTGTAACCTGGCTATAAGTATTGGCCGGTATAGTTCCACCAGTATTTGCCGGTGTTAAATTAGGTATAGGGACGTTTATATTATAAGTTTGAGGACTGGGATAGGAAATTGCAGGCGCTGTTTGCGCAAAGCTTGCAACTGCGGACAGAAGGAAAAATAATATTTGAAGTAAAAATTTCTTCATTATGAATATTTAATATGGGGAGTTATACGCTGTGCCAATATTTTGTTTATTAAAATATCAACTTTTATTCCCCGTTGAAACTTAGCAAAAACGTTGGTGCTAATATACCAATCATTCTCAATACAATAAATAAAGTGTTCAAACACAATTGCTTTTATTGTAAATGCGTAAAAAAATTAAGAATTTATCAATTATGAATTTATCATCTGCCGGCATCCAATAACAAAGCGGAACCCCGGCCATACCAGGCCCTGATTTGCAGGTAATAAAAATAAGATATTTATTTTTATTACGGGTGAGCTTTTTTTTCACATATATGGCTTTATACGCTATTTGCGGCAATGGCAGCAATTTTTACGCCTTTTTGAAACGTTTTTGAATATAATGCCCCCTAATCGCTGTTAATAAGTTTAGGCATAGTAAGCCAATTGTAAAAAATAAAAACATTTTTGTAATAATAAGACCGATCGGTTTATATTTGTATTCATTATGACAAAGGCAGAAAGAACCCGGCAGTTTATTATTGAAAAAGCAGCGCCTATTTTTAATAAAAAGGGCATTGCTGGTACTGCCATCAGCGATATTATGGAAGCCACCAAACTGGCCAAGGGCGGTGTGTATGGTAATTTTGAAAACAAAGACGAAATTTGCCTGGAAGCTTTTAATTATTTAACAAAAACGCTCGCAGCGGAGATTAACCATGGAATGGACAGCCAGGTATCTGCCAAAGACAAACTTTTTGCCCTATTGGATTTTTACCGCGACCGGCTGCAAAAAAATAATACTGGCGGGTGCCCTATCTTAAATTTTGGCACCGAGGCCGATGATACCAATCCGGTAATAAAACAACGGGTAAAAGAAACCATACAATCATCCCAAAACAGAATAGCTAATACAGTTAAGCGAGGTATTGAGGCAGGCGAATTCAAAACAACCTTTGATGCCGAAACATTTGCCATAAAAATGTTTGCCATGATAGAAGGCGCAATCCTGATAAGCCGCGTTCAAAACAGTAACGATCACATGGTTTTGATAACCAATATCCTAAAAGCCGAAATTTCACAAAACACTGTTTAGTTTTTTTTTGATCTAAAAAAGACCGATTGGTCTTTTTTAGATCAAAAAAAAAAAAGAAATCAGCGTAATCATGCTAATCATTTAAAAATCTGCGATCCATGAATAATCTAAAACGAAACCTACTTATTATCACCGTGCTTTTAGCTGCAGTGATGGAACTAATAGATACTACCATCGTCAATGTAGCCCTATCGCACATGAGTGGCAACCTGGGCTCAACACTCGAGGATACTACCTGGGTAATAACCGCGTATGCCATAGCCAACGTTATCATCATCCCATTAACCAGCTTTTTAACTACCAAACTGGGCCGCCGCAACTATTATATCGGCTCCATTATCCTGTTTGTTATCTGTTCGTTTATGTGTGGAAGTTCAACAAGTATTTGGATGCTCGTATTCTTCCGTTTTTTACAGGGACTCGGCGGAGGCGCTTTGCTTTCGGTTTCGCAGGCTGTGGTATTTGAGTTGTTTCCTAAAGAAAAACAAGGTGTTGCCAGCGCGCTGTTCGGCATTGGTGTGTTTGTGGGGCCAACAATAGGTCCAACAATGGGTGGCATCATCACGGAAAACTACTCATGGCCCTTAATATTCTACATCAACATCCCGATTGGCATATTAGCAGCAACCTCTTGTTATTTTTTACTGACCGAACCCACCATCAAAGCAAAAGTAACCCGCGTTGACTGGACGGGGATAGCCTTACTGGCCATTGGCGTGGGTGCGTTGCAAACCGTATTGGAAAGGGGTCAGGAAGAAGACTGGTTTTCAACCGGGTATATCACAGCGCTTACCATAATCTCGGTAATTGCTTTAACCGCCTTTATATTTTGGGAGCTTCATGTTGAAGCACCTGTGGTAAACCTGCGGGTTTTTAAAAGCAAGACCTTGACCATAGCTGCCCTACTCACTTTTATAACCGGCATTGGTATGTTTACGTCTATATTTTTAACGCCGGTAATTGCGCAACGCCTGCTTGGCTTTACGCCAACACAAACCGGTTTGTTGATGCTGCCTGGGGCCATCATAGCCATTTTAGGGCTGATGGTTTCGGGTAAATTATTGCAATTCGGCGTATCGCCGCTCATTATTATAACCGCCGGTTTCTTTTGCTTTATTTACTTTAACTGGAGCATGTTTGGGATGAACCTGGACACTTCGGCAAATACCATTACCCGCAACCTGATATTCAGGGCATTGGGAATGGCCTTTTTAACCGTGCCGTTAACCATGCTGGCCGTTTCGGGATTACAACCCAAAGATATTCCACAGGGCGCGGCATTAAACAATATGATGCGGCAATTGGGAGGCTCGTTTGGCATTTCGGCAGTAAACACTTATGCAGCCAGGCGGATAGCATCCCACAGGATTGATTTAATCAGCCACATAACCGCAGGTAACCCTTTAGCGGTAAGCCGGATCAGCTCATACACGGCGTATTTTCAACACAAAGGAATTAACCTGGCAGATACAAAATTGAAAGCCATGGATTTAGTAGAACTGGCTGTTGTTAAACAATCAACCCTGTTAAGTTATACAGATGCTTATTTCCTTATCGGGATGCTGTTTGCGACAACCTTGCCACTGTTGCTGTTTGTGGCGGGCGGGCCAAAAGTTGTAGCGCCGAAAATGGTGTTGTCGGACCATTAAGAGAGAAACAAGAAATTAAGAGGCAAGAATCAAGACAAAAAAGTCAATACATCAAAAAAATAGAACAATGAATATAACAAATAAAACAATCCTGATCACTGGTGGTGGTTCGGGCATAGGTTTCCAAATGGCTAAGTTATTTGGCAGTAAAGGCAATAAAGTAATTATAACCGGCCGTAGCGAAGACAAGCTTAAACAGGCTGCCACACAATTAAACAATGTGAGCTTTATTGCGGGTGACGTAAGCGATGCTGCAAGTGTCGACAACCTTGTTAACCGTATAACCAACGAATTTGGTGAACTGAATATACTTATCAATAACGCGGGGCAGGCCAATGTTTATAAACTTGGCGCCAATGTAAATGCCTATGATAAAGCAGCTGGCGAAATGGAAACCAATTATCTTTCGGTTATCCGACTCACCGAAAAATTGTTGCCACTGTTAACTGCTTCAAAAGGATCTGCCATAGTAAACGTAACATCAATAGTGGCTTTTGTGCCCGGTATTAACTTGCCGACTTATGCGGCCAGCAAAGCTGCGCTCCACTCCTACTCACAGGCTTTACGGTATACGCTGGCATTAACCACCGGCATCAAGGTTTTTGAACTGATGCCGCCGCTGGTAAATACAGGCTTATCAGTGGATATCGGGGGCGCAAATGGCATTGATCCCGAAGTGGTTGCCCAGCACCTTATTGACGGTATGGAGGCGGATAATTATGAATTACATACCGGGAAAACTGCAGATATGTATCAATTATTTCTTTCGTCGCCGGTGGCGGCCATGAACGCACTGAACCAGGGAAGAGAATAATTCCTTGTTTGAAAGCCAGATCAGAACGAAAAGGACACGAAGAATGAAAAACTTCGTGTCCTTGCTGCTTTTTATCTCGTGACCTTGAGGTAAAAAGAACCGAACACCGGTACAATTATTCGTTTTGCATACGCTAAAAATTTGTATATTTTTAGAGCCTGTATGCAAGAGAAAAACAATAAGAAAACCATTTGGGCATGGTGTATGTTCGACTGGGCCAACCAATCGTATAATATGGTGATTACGTCAACCATATTTCCCGCGTATTATGTTTATTATACAACGTTTCATAACCCCAACGGAGATGTCGTTACCTTTTTCGGACACAATTTTAAAAATACCGTTATCCAGAATTATGTGCTGGGCGCATCGTACTTACTAATTGTGTTGATGTTACCCATTTTAACATCAATTGCCGACTATCGCGGCAATAAAAAACGGTACCTCCAATTTTTTACCTGGATGGGCGCGTTGGCTTGCCTTGGTTTGTTTTGGTTTAAGCCTGTTGAACACGGCATCCCGGCGTTAGAACTGCCTTTAATATTTTACGGGCTGGCCAGTGTTGGCTACTGCGGCGGATTTGTGTTTTACAATTCTTATCTACCGCAAATAGCCTCTACAGACCAGCAGGACGCTGTAAGCGCCAAAGGTTTTATTTATGGTTTTTTAGGTAGCATAGTAGTACAGGTAATTTGTTTTATCCCGGTATTAAAGCCGCTTTGGTTTGGCATTACCGACGATGCATTGCCCGCACGAATATCATTTGTAATTGTATTTTTATGGTGGATAGGCTTTTCTGTTATCCCGTTCATTATGCTACCCAAAGGCGAACCTAACGCAGGTTCGCACGAATATAACGTATTGACGGGTGGCTTTAAGGAACTTGCGAAAGTGTTTGGCAAAATCAGGAAAATGCCTTTGCTTAAACGTTTCCTTTCTGCATTCTTCTTCTACTCAGTAGGTGTACAAACCATAATGCTGGTAGCGGCCGGTTTTGCGGCAAAAGAACTGCATATGAAAGACGAGGACCTGATTAGTATTATTTTAATTATACAAGTGGTAGCCATAATAGGTGCCTGGGCTACCTCTAAAGCCTCCGAGAAATACGGCAATGTACGTACACTTATCGTACTGGTCACCATCTGGACAATACTTTGCTGTTTAGTTTATTTTATAGCCAACGAAACACAGTTTTATTTTGCCGCCTTCGGCGTTGGCTTGGTAATGGGCGGAGTACAGTCGTTGTCGCGTTCCACCTACTCCAAATACCTGCCTGAAAATATTCCCGATACCGCGTCGTTTTTTAGCTTTTATGACGTTACCGAAAAAACCTCGATAGTAGTTGGACTTTTCTGCTTTGCAATAGTAGAAAATCTCTCGGGCAAAATGCGTAACTCGGCTTTGGCGCTCGATTTCTTTTTCTTTGCAGGATTGCTGTTACTGATTGTATTGTTTGTGGCTGAAAAGAAGGCCGGAAAATATAAGAAGACTGCTGTTTTGAGCCATTGAGTTCATTTATTATTAAGTAATTGCAAGAAACGCGCTGAAAGGCCGAAATCTGTTAGCGAGGGGTAACGCCCCTCGGCCGTTAGACCGGCCGATATTTTCGGCAGATAAACGTTCGATAAATATTTGTAAGATGTTTTTCTTTTCGCTTACATGCGATGGGCGTTGCCCATCGCTAACAGATTTCGCCCTTTCAGGGCTTGAGCAATCGTAAAAAAGATTAGTTATATCTCCCTTGCAAATTCCTGCATCCTTAAATGCCCCCTTCCGGCACCCAAATAAAAAAATTTTGTAATAATCACGTTATATCCTTGGTTTTTATAGTCAATGTGTTATGTTTACACATTGAACCAATAAAACAGCTTATGACATCCAGACGTTCGTTCCTTAAAACCGCAGCAGTGGTTTCAACCGGGCTTTTAATTGCCCCCGATTTATTTGCAGCAGGCTCCCGAAAACAAATTGGCACCCAGTTGTACACCGTACGCGATTTAATGGCTAAAGACCCCATTGGCACCCTGGCCCAGGTTGCTAAAATAGGCTTTAAAACTGTTGAGGGCGCTACGTATACTGGCTCCGAATTATTTTACGGTATGCCGCCCGCACAGTTTAAAACCGTATTGAGCGACAATGGGCTGGAAATGCCAAGCGCCCACTATGTGCTGGGCGAATCCATGGCCACCGCGAAAGGAACTTTGAGCAACGACTGGCAAAAAACAGTTGACGATGCTGCCGCAGTTGGTTTAAAATACATGGTTTGTGCTTATTTGTTCGATAGCGAACGTGGTAACCTGGATCATTACCAGCTAACCGCGCAAAAGCTAAACGCTGCCGCTGTAATTGCCCAACGTGCCGGCATACAGCTTTGCTACCATAACCACAATTTTGAATTTGTGGAACAAGATGGCAAATTACCTTACGACATTTTACTGCAAAGTACCGACCCTGACCTGGTAAAAATGGAAATGGATATTTATTGGGTATACAAAGCCAAACAAGATCCTATTGCCCTGTTTAAAAAATATCCGGGCCGTTTCCCGCTTTGGCATGTAAAAGACATGGATAACACGCCCGAACAAAAATTCACGGAGGTTGGTAACGGCGTTATTCCATTTAAAACTATATTCCCTCATGCCAAAGAAGCCGGACTTGACTATTTCTTTAACGAACAGGATGTTTGCCCGGGCGATCCGCTGGTGAGCATGACGCAGAGTTATAAATATATTAAAGCAAATTTGGTATAGAAATTATCTGCCATTTTTTTGAAGCCGGGCATCGAAAGATGTCCGGCTTTTTGTTTGCGATAACATGTGTTTAAATAAGTGATTTTGTTTAATATTGTTAATAAGCAAAATGACAAAGAGAGGAAAATACGGAGCGTAATTATTCCTATACTTGTTTATAATCAATAAAAAAACACAATATCACATCATGAAAACTAATATTGGAATTACCGAAGAAAACAGGGGCGCTGTAGCTGCTGCCCTCGGCAAACTGTTAGCCGACGAATTTATTCTATACACAAAAACCAGGAATGCACACTGGAATATTGAAGGGCCTGATTTCCACTCGATGCATTTATTTTTTGAGAGCCAGTACGAACAACTGGACGAGATAATGGATAGCGTGGCCGAACGGATGCGTAAAATAGGTCATTATGCGCCCGCAACGTTAAGCCAATTTTTACAACTTACTCATTTAACTGAGCAAAGCGACCGGAAAAACGACAGCATGGGTTTTTTGAAAGAACTATTGGAAGATCATGAAAGCATCATTGAGTTTTTAAGAGGCAATATTACCCCCTTTGCCGAAAAGTTCCATGACCTGGGAACCAGCGATTTTATAACCGGGCTGTTGGAAACCCACGAGGGCATGGCATGGTTCATCCGTTCGCATTTTAGATAGGAAAAAATGGTACCCAAAAAAACGGAGCGCTTATTGGGCTCCGTTTTTTTTTGCCAGTTTTTAACGATTTACGCCTATGCGTCCAAAGTGAACCGAACCGGATGGATAATAGAATAAACGCTACAGATAAGTACCGTTGGATAGCGACCTAAAAAAGTAATAATTATTTGCATCTTTAAATTTTAATAGTAAGTTTGCACTTACGGTAAGTTTATACTTACGGATAAAAACTAAAAAGAATGAGTGTAAGCGCAAAAGCCTTTAATGCCCTGGGTGACCCTACCCGCCGGTTTATCTTCGAAAAACTACGCGACCGCCCATTAGCGGTTGTGGACATTGCAGATGGTTTGCCCGTTAGCCGCCCTGCGGTATCCCAGCATTTGAAAGTATTGAAGGAGGCGAAACTGATTAATCTTAAAATTGTGGGGAATAAAAACATTTATGAGGTTAACCGCGAGGGCATTTTAGCGATGCGGAATTACCTGGACCGTTTTTGGAGCGAAGCGCTGGACAACTTTAAAAAGCTGGCTGAACAAACTGAAAAGGAAAACAAACAAGAATAAATATGGAAACTATTAGCCTTACTGCAATTAAAAAAGACCTGACGGTTGAAGCGTCGCAGGAGACCGCGTTTAAAGTATTTACCGAAAAAATGGACCTATGGTGGCCACGTACCCACCATGTTGGAGCCTGCCCGATGCGCGAACTGGTACTGGAAGCCAAACATGGAGGGCGCTGGTACTCCAAACACGAGGACGATAGTGAAGTCGACATCGGCTATGTGCAAACCTACCAGCCTTATGACCTGTTTGTTTTGGCCTGGCAGGTAAATAGTGATTTTCGGTACGATCCGGAAATGATAACCGAGGTAATCATCCAATTCATCCCGGAAGGGCCAAAAACAACCCGGGTTAAACTGGAACATAGAGACCTTCAGAAGCTGGGCAGTGGTAAAACAGTGGAAAGCATGGATCAAGGCTGGGGCATGATTATGGAATTATACAAACAACAAGCAGAATTATGAAATCAAAATTATTATTAAGAATTGCAGCTATAATCATGCTGCTGCACACGCTTGGCCATACCATGGGTGCGCTGACCTGGAAAGAAGCACCGAACCCGGCTGTAAAAACGGTTATCGACGGAATGCTGAACAACCGTTTCAACTTTATGGGCAGGCTGGCCAGTATTGGCGATTTTTACGCGGGCTATGGCTATAGTATGATTGGCGTATTATTACTAATCGCAATCTTGTTGTGGCTGCTATCAACAGAGCCGTCGCCTCGTATCATCATAGCACTTGGTTTGTTTTTGCTGTTCTTTGGGATTATTGAATTGATCTATTTCTTTCCCTTTGCCGCAGCGTTTTCGATATTAGCAGGTATCGCCACTTTATTGGCTTATGGCCGATTGGTGAAAATATAAACCGGCGGAAGCTATATTTGATGGGATACCGATTGGCTGGTTACAAGCAGTAAACTCCCAAACCTAAAAAAGGCCAACATTCATGTAGACCGGTAAAGAGGGATTTGCATTGTGACCCTGAATTTGGCCAAATTGCCTAAAAGCACCGAACCGCTTATCTCTTTGAAGGTAAGCGGTTCGTGAATTTTACTGCGCCCACCGGGCTCTGGCCAGGCACCAAAAGTTTATGAGCGCTTTCCCTATTCTCTTTCTAATCAACGTTATACACTCATAATCAAAACGTTACGCATTAAATATCAAAGGTCGCCGCGGGCATGGACAGCAGCCACAAGGCAAGAATTTTATAAATTCGCATAGCGATATTTTTTATTTAAAGCTTCTTAATTGCGACCAGCATAATGTCATTTTCATTCAGTTCAAAACTCTGTCTGAAAGGCTTTTTGGCGGTCACGATAACTGTTTTGGTCATAATGGGTATATCATTATCTTTTTCTTTGATTAGTTCCGCTTGCTGCTTAGTCAGTTGCGATGGTGCGCCCAATAGTAGATAGCTGGTATAGGGATCATTAAAACCGAAACCCGTTTTATAAACTGTAATGGTGTATTTGCCGGGTGATAGGTTTTGGTAAACCAGATTAACCTTTCCTTTGCTTGCCGGTGGGATGACCTTCGAATAAAACGCTTTGGAATCGGCTCTTGTCGGGAAGAATTTATCTGTAAAATCATATAACAAAACCTGCACATTTCCTTTAGTATCCTTGCATATCCAGGACGAACTATCGGCATTTTGCAATTCCTGTTTGTCCAAAAGATTCAGGTATCTATAGGCGTAAAAAGCCGATTTCTTGATGTCCTGGTAGTTGATCAGGCCAAAATCCCCGTCGAAAGGCGTTTGCCGCGGCCCATCCTCTTCAAAAATATCAGTGAATGTCCAATAGGAGAAGGAATTCGCTGCGTTGCCCACCCGTTTAATCTTTTCTAAGATATAGGCGGCCTGGCGGTAATGATCATGGACATGGTCGTTAAACGATGATGAAGAATTCCACTCGGTATACTGTAGCTCCAGCCCGGGCATGGATGATTTGTCAATCTGCATTCTCGACCGTTTCACATCGCCCGACACAGCGTCCCTTCTTTTGCTTTCAACTGTTGCCTCGTCGTCGCTTTTCTGAATAAACGCATCATTTCCATAGGTGTGCGTACTAACAAAATCTATCGGTACCTTATTGGTAGTGCAGTAGTTTATAAATTCAGGTATCCAGGCATTCCCCGCCGTAGCCGGGCCGCCCACACGGTAAGCCGGCGATACGGACTTTACGGCATTGGCGGTTTCCTTATATAGCTTGAAATACTCGTCCTGGTCGCCGGCCCAAAATATATTTTTTAAATTGGGTTCATTCCATACTTCAAAGTACCATTGCGTTACCTCTGCTTCACCGTAGCGTTCGGTCCAGTGGCGAACCAATGCAGCTATCAGGTCATCCCACTTTTGATAATCCTTTGGAGGAGACACATTAGGTTTCCAGAACCAAAATGAAAGCGTAGTTGGTTTGCTGGCCAGCGCCTTTGGCATAAATCCAAATTCAACAAAGGGCCTTACTTTAATACTGATTAAAAAATCATATAATTCATCAATGTATTGCCAGTTGTAGATTGGTTTCCCATTCGAATCTTCAAAATAAACTCCCATGTCGTCGTGTAGTATGCCGTGCATCCGTATGTAGCGAAAGCCAAGCTGCTCTTTCGTCATACGCAATTGCCGTTGCCAGTCGGCCCGTAAACCTTCATTAGCCCTGCCCGCGCCGACACACTCGTTAAAGAAAGTATTCAGATTTCCTTTAACCTTATTTACGTCGACCGAAATCGTACGGTCTTGCGCCTTTGTAATCCCGAAAGTAATCAGCAACAAGAGTAGTGGAATGAGAGTTCGCTTTAACATCGCTTCAAATTTTTCTTTTTTTATTTATCTTCTTTAACCCTAATGCCCTTAGCATCGAACATGCCCATCATACTACCTTTAATGTGGTCGTCGTCTATCGGGTCGAGCGAAAGGCTGACATCATAGGATTGAACCGTAAAATTGATGGTGATCGACTTGTCTTTTTCGTCTACGGAAGTAAATTTTGTAATTTCCTTGCCTGTTGAATCCTGTAAAGAACCTACCAGTTTACCATCCTTCCTGTCTAATATGTAGGTGCCGGTATTATCACCGTTAGGCGTTCCAATTACCGTGATCTTCCATTTGCCTACGAAATAGTCCTTTGCAGATTGCGCCATGGCACTCGCGCTGATAAATAAAGCCAATGCCAATGT
The DNA here is from genome assembly GCA_013288685.1 of Bacteroidota bacterium. Classification (GTDB taxonomy): domain Bacteria; phylum Bacteroidota; class Bacteroidia; order Sphingobacteriales; family Sphingobacteriaceae; genus Mucilaginibacter. The sequence goes on from JABDBM010000091.1 coordinate 15,001, forward strand.
AAAAACGATACTTAACTTTTTCATGATTTTTAATTCTTAATGATTTGATTAATTATTTGTCTGTTAATTTATTTGATTACTATTTGTACCTCACCGCCATTTAACCCATCGGCAACAGCTGTTAAGGTAGCTGTTCCAATCGTTCCGGTGGGTCTGACAATTGCCTGTGCTTTGCCCTGGTAAACTTGCTTGTGGTGCTGCTGGAAACTTGACATATCCGAAGGACTACCATTACCGACAGCTGCAATCTCCGCTGCGCCAGTGAGTTTAAAATTGATTTGCAGCCCATCTACCGAAGGCACGACATTCCCTTTACTATCGATAACTTCCACGCTGACAAAAGAAAGGTCATTCGGATCGGCGTTTATCTTTTTGCGATCTGCAATAAGACGGATGCCAACCGGCTTGCCAGCGGTCGATAAAATGCTTGACCCGGTTTCTTTATCGCCGTCAAACGATTTTGCGACCAATATCCCAGGTTGATATTCGATTTGGAATGTGGCTGTGATCGAACCTACAGGAACATCCTGCACCGCAATTACTTTTCCGTTTAATTCCAGTTTTACCGTTTTGCTCCTGGTGTAAACATCAACCTGCATCTTCTTTCCCTCTTCGCCCGGCCATGTCCATGATTTGATTTCATCAGGCATTCCCCACGTTGCTATTACTTCCTTCTGACCCGCCGGCACCGGACGATGCACCAGCATTTCAATTGGGTTGTTGCGCCATACGACGTTTTTATAATAGGACTCCGTTTTCCGGTCGCCAATTAAATCGAGATCACCGCAGTAAGCATTATAAACGGGCCAGTTATTCCTGTAAAATAATCCAATTCCCATAATTCCCTTCGGTAGTTTTTGCGATTCAGGCACCGTTAGCGACTTACCCAAACCAGCCTCTCCGATATAATCTATCGCCGTCCAGCAAAACCCACCCAGGAACCAGGGATATTTTTCTGTTTCATCCCAGTTTTCCAGCGCCGAACCGGGTAGATATTCGGTAGACAAATACAATTTGTCAGGATGTTTGGCCCGCTCTGTTTCGAAACGATGGAGAGTTGCACTATCCCGCTGAAAATAAATTGATCGATCCAGAAAGTAATTGTAACCATCGATATCCAGGTTTGCCACATGCGGCTCGTAAGCAGCCCACGGCTTTTGAGTATAGCCGGGTAAAAAAACGATGGCGTCAGTAATGGGCCGGGTAGGGTCCAATTTCCGTACTTCCTCTGACAAACGTTTTGCATTGCGATAACCCGCCGAATCGGATGCCTCGAATATTTCGTTGCCGATACTCCACATCATCACCGATGGATGATTACGGTCGCGCAGTATGATTGATTCCAGATCCCGCTGCGACCAGTCTTTAAAATAAAGATGGTAGTCCTCTGGATTTTTGGCTTTCTCCCACATGTCGAAAGCTTCATCCAATACCAGCATGCCGAGACGGTCGCAGGCGTTTAAGAAACCGGGCGAAGGCGGATTATGGCTAAGCCTGATCGCATTATAACCGGCTTTCTTGATCAGTTCGACCTTTCGTTCCTCTGCGCGATCAATACTCGCTGCCCCTAAAGGACCAAGATCATGATGAACACAACCGCCCTTCAATTTAACCACTTGCCCGTTTAATAACAGCCCCTTTTGACCGTCGAATTTGAGGCTCCGTATGCCAAATGGCGTTTCGGTCCGATCGATAACTTTGTTGTCGGCGATTAGTGAGACCCTTGATTTGTACAATACAGGATTGTCCAAACCCCATAATTTAGGATTTGTAACGATCAGCTTTTGTGATAAAACGGCACTACTATCCCGCGGAATGATTAAGGGTTGCATTTTTGAAGTGACAACCTGGCCCAGAGAATTAAGCAACTCGAATTTTACCGTAATTGCCTTCTTTTGGGAAGATGTGTTTTCAACTGTAATTTGACTATTTATTGTTGCCTGGTTGCTGGAAACTGCCGGAGTTGTAACAAAATTCCCCCACAGTTTCGTGCGAACTTCATTCATGGGCAGCAACCAGACATGCCGGTAAATACCCGAGCCGGAATACCAGCGGCTGTTCTTACCTAAATTTTTTGCGCGGACCGCGATTACGTTGGGTTTGCCAATTGCGGTTAGATAGTTAGTAAGGTCATACGAAAACGAAGTATAGCCGTATGGATGGTTACCCAAATGGTGCCCGTTTATCCAAACATCAGCGTCCATATACACGCCGTCAAATAAGATATATGTTTTTTTCCCTTTATAAGAATTATCCAGAATAAACGTCTTACGGTACCAACCGATCCCTCCTACTGTAAACCCGGTTGCGGCCTTTCCTATAGACGCTTTTGTAAAAGGCCCCTGAACTTCGCCTTCCTTTTGATTAGGCAGATCTTCAATGCTCCAATCATGCGGCAGATTTAACGTGCGCCATTCCGAATCGTTGTATCCCGGATTTTCCGCTCCTTTAAGTGTGTCCTTTATAAATCGCCAGCTTTTGTCGAATGATACCGCACGGGAATCCTGTGCATAGGATTTGAATGCCAGTGTAAGCGCAAAAAATAGTGTTATAAAATGGATAGTGCGTATCATAATTTATATTCCGTAAATAAAACGGAATAAAGATATGATGGCATTTTTGCATTTCCAAATTAATTCCGTACTTTTTACGGAATTAATTTTTTTTGTACATTTGTGTGCTTTAAACAGCCTACTTTTATTAGTAATATGACAATCCCAGCAGACGCAACCCGCTTCGTGGAATATTCCGATCAGTTCTTAAAGAATGTTGCCGTTGACAACGTGATTTTTGGTTATCATGAAAAAGAACTAAAAGTTCTGTTGCAACAGCCGTACACTTTAGATAAATGGACAGTGACCGGAGGTTATATTAAAAAGACAGAGTCGATAGAACAGGCAGCAAGCCGGATAGCTTTTGATCGTACCGGTCTTAAAGATTTATACCTGAAACAGTTTGGTTCTTTTGGAAACCCGCAGCGCGTTATTGACAAAGGCTTCACTCCACAGCGTATTAAAGAAATAACCGGTTTTGAAATTCCGTCCACTTCCTGGATCTTCGATTATTTTGTGTCAGTCAGTTTTTACACCCTCACAGAGTTCTCGAAAGTGGAATCAACGAAAGGTGAATTAGAAGCGGATTCGAAATGGTGGCCTGTAAGTGAGCTTCCACCTATGATGTTTGATCATGAGCACATCATCAATGAGGCATTGTCTGCCCTGCGGGTACATATTGCTCATTTTCCAATCGGATACGAATTGCTTCCTGAAAAATTCACCTTACCAGAAATTCATAGCCTCTATGAAACCATCTTAGGAAAATCGTTGGATGATCGCAATTTTACCAAGAAATTGCTGCTAACAAAGATCGTCAGTAAATTAGATGAGACAAGAAAAATAGGCCGGCACCGCTCACCATTTCTATATCAGTTCGACAAGGAGAAATACGAAGAGGGATTGAAAAGCGGGGTAGCATTGGTGTTTTAATAGGTCGGAGTACTGCGTTTAGAAACAAAAAAGCCGCTTTCTGATACAGAAAACGGCTTTTTTATATTGTGCGCCCACCTGGGCTCGAACCAGGGACCAAAAGATTATGAGTCTTTTGAAAATGGTATTATATGGCTTTATATGGAAGTCAAATATCTAAAAATCAATAGATTATAAAAAAATAAATTTGGAAAAATGCATATAAATCCTGATATTGTCGTACCTATTTCGTACCAATATGTCGGTGATAAAAGTTGTACTTAGAAAAAAGCCAAAGGCAGACGGAACTTGCCCGCTTGCGCTACGTATTTATAAGGATGGCCAGGAAAGCTATATCTATCTTGGCTATTACCTATTAGAAAAATTTTGGAATACAAAAACCCAACGTGTAAAACCATCATACCAAAGTTCGGAGTGGTTGAATAATTTTATCGCTGGAAAAGTTGCGGAAACCATGAACAAGACCCTGGAACTCGAAGCAACCAGGGATCATGTCACTACTGCGGCAGTAAAACAAACTGTAAAACCAAAAGGCGGCGCACGTTTTTTCGGTCAGGCAAAACTTTATATTGAAACATTAAAAGACGCAGGCAAATACAACCGCTATACAGCCGATATTTCGAAGATCGAACATTTTCGAGAATTTTGTGGTGGAACTGATATTGCTTTTCACGACATTAATGTTGCATTTCTTGAGCGTTTCAAACATCACTGCATCACTAAGCTAAATGTTAGCGAACGCACCGCAGTAAATCATTGGGTGGTTATCCGTTCGATATTCAGCCAGGCAATCAAAAATCAGGTTATCGATGCGAGACATTATCCGTTCGGTAGAGGAAAAATTGTTATTAAGTTCCCGGATACGAAAAAAGTCGGATTTGCAATAGAGGATGTACAAAAACTTGAAAACGTCGAATTGAATTACCCACTTCAAAATCATGTTCGCAATG
>JABDBM010000092.1 GCA_013288685.1 Bacteroidota bacterium
TGCCGACATATTAAAGTTAATTACACCACCCTGCAGTAAAGTGCTGTGATTAATAAAGTTAAAATCGTACGGTTTGCCATTCACAGTCATGCTGTTTACATAGAAGTTGCTGTCGCTGTTGTTTGGCGCGTTAATTACTACTTTTTTACCGTTCTCTAAATTGATGGTTAGCTTTTTAAATAAGGGCGCACCAAGTACATATTGACTGCTGGTTGGGCATACCGGGTAAAAACCCATAGCCGAAAATACATACCAGGCCGATGTTTGTCCGTTATCCTCGTCGCCGCAATAACCATCGGGCGTTGCGAAGTAAAGTTTGTTCATGGCATCGCGCACATGGTATTGGGTCTTCCATGGCTGGCCGGCATAATCGTATAAATACAACATGTGTTGAATCGGCTGATTGCCATGGGCATATTGACCCATGTTTACAATTTGCATTTCGCGGATCTCGTGGATCACCTCGCCATAATAACTATCATCAAAAATAGGAGGGAGGGTGAATACCGAATCCAGTTTGGCTACAAATTGCTGTTTGCCGCCCATTAAATTAACCAGGCCCTGTATATCATGAAACACCCCCCAGGTATAGTGCCAGCTGTTGCCTTCTGTAAAAGCATCGCCCCATTTAAAAGGGTTAAACGGCGTCTCGAATGAGCCATCTTTATTTTTCCCCCGCATTAAGCCGGTTGAAGGATCGAACAGGTTGCGGTAGTTCAGACTGCGTTTTTTGTAGATATCTATTTCGGATGCGGGCTTGTTTAAAGCTTTACCTAACTGGTAGATGGAAAAATCGTCATACGCATATTCCAGCGTACGTGCAGCATTTTCATCGATTTTTACATCGTAAGGTACATATCCCAGCGTGTTGTAATATTTAACGCCTTTGCGGCCGGTTGCCCTCGGCCCTTCATTATTGGCGCCGTGCACCAATGCATCATACAGGGTATTGATATCATAACCACGTGCGCCTTTCAAATAGGCTTCCGAAACGATAGATGCAGAATTATTGCCCACCATCACATCCGAATATCCCGGACTCGACCACTCCGGCAGCCAGCCGCCTTCTTTGTAATCGTTCACCAGTCCTTCCTGCATTTCCTTGCTGATACCGGGGTAAACCAGGTTCAGGAATGGGTAAAGTGCCCTAAACGTATCCCAAAAGCCGGTGCCCGCAAACATATAACCTGCTTCGGCTTTACCGGTGTAAGGGCTATAATGAATGATTTTATTTTCAGCGTTTACTTCATACAATTTATTGGGGAAAAACAACATCCTGTAAAGGCATGAGTAAAAAGTGCGGGCCTGGTCAACCGTTCCACCTTCAATTTGCAGGCGGTTCAAAGTTTTGTTCCAAACGTCTTTGGCTTTTTGTTCGGTAACATCGAAGCTATCGTTGCCCTGTTCGCGTTTCAGGTTCAACTCGGCTTGTTCAATACTTACGAAAGAGGATGACACCCTTAAATGCACCTGTTCGTTATCGCCGGTTTTAAAACCGATAACCGCCATGGCATGTTTGGCGTGTAAGGATAACGAATCCGTTAAAGTGGTATCGCTGTAGGTTTGTGCAATAGTGATGGGTTTATCTACATAAATCACAAAATAATCTTTAAAGTTTGGCAACGGTCCGCGGGCAAATTTGGTGCTGTAGCCTACAATTTTATTTTGGCCGGGGATAATTTTCACGTACGAACCTTTGTCGAAAGCATCTATAACAATATAAGAGCTATCGTTTTTACGGTAAGTTAACCTGAATTGTGCCGTGCGCTCGGTAGGCGTAATCTCTGTAGTTACGTTATGATCAGCCAGGAAAACGCTGTAATAATATGGTTTGGACACTTCCGCTTTATGCGAAAACCAACTGGCCCTTCCGTTTTGCGATACTCTTAAATGCCCGCTTACAGGCATAATGGCAAACTGACCGTAATCGTTCATCCATGGGGAAGGCTGATGGGTTTGTTTAAAGCCGTTTATTTTATGTGCGTCGTAAGTATATTGCCAGCCATCGCCCATTTTACCGGTTTGGGGCGTCCACGTGTTCATGCCCCATGGCAGGGCTATAGCAGGGTAGGTGTTACCGTTTGATAGATCGTATTTAGAATCGCTGCCCATCAAAGGGTTTACATAATCAACCGGTGATGTTGGGTGCGCAACTTGTGCAAATACTAAAAATGGAGAAAAGAGTGCAAAAACCAGGAATACTTTTTTCATTATAGCTATGATAAATATTTTATGCTGTAAATATAAAAGACCGGTTGAATAACCGGTCTTTTATATTGATATTTTTACCAACCTGTGTTTTGTGTGAGTTTTTTGTTGGTGTTTATCTCACGCTGCGGTATGGGCCATAATAAATATTGTTGTTTCATGGTCACCCCTTGTTCGTTAGGCGTGCTGAATGCATCCCCAAACGTGTTGTTAACCACATCATAAATCATGTGCGTACGTTGGATATCAAAGTAAGCCTTGTCTTCATAAGCCAACTCATGATATCGTTCTTTCCATATCGCTTCGCGAAACTGTTGTTGAGATAAAGTACCTGCCAATGCCGGAAGCTGCGCCCGGGTCCTTATTTTATTTACCTGGGCTATAGCATCAGCGGTTGGTCCTCCGGCCTCGTTGCTGGCTTCGGCGTAAATCAATATGGCCTCAGGTAGCCTGAAAAAGGTCCAGTTCTCGTCGCTTTGGCCATTGCCTAAGGCGCTTTCTACATGGAAGTATTTATAAAGCGCATGTTCGCCAAATACAACTGTTTTGGTAGTATCGCCATACTGCGGATAGCTGGAAAAATAAAACTCCCGCTCTTTGGCCCGCAAATCGCCGGCTTCGTAGCTGGCAAAAAACGCGTTGGTCGGGATCATCGCACCCAGGTGATCGCCATAGGAACCAACCGGTAAGTTAAAGGGAAGCGTTAATTGCGGGATGGCATTTGTTGCCACCCCCACCAGGTATTGCCCCTGAAAGATCAGTTCCCCCTGGTTTTTATGCGCATTATCATGCAGGTAGGCATAATTGGTAAACAGCGTGTAGTCAGCCAGTACTTTTTGCGCCTCGGCTGCCGCCAAAGCGTAATTGGCGGTTTTTTGCAACGGGTAGCCGGCTGTGGTCAAATAGACACTGGATAGCAGCGTTCTAACGGCACCTAATGATACCCGGCCGGTTTGATCAGTTTCGGGTAAGCCGGAAGCTTCGGCTGCCTGTAAATCGCTGATGATCTGATCATAAACCTGCGCATAAGCGGTACGCGACGGATAAAGGTCCGGACTATCCACCGTAATTGATGTGGTGATAAGCGGTACATCGCCATACAGGCGCACTAAATGAAAGTAAAAGAACGCCCTTAAAAAATAAACCTCGCCCAGCAACCTTTTTTTAAGGGTTGCATCCATCCCGATGGTCGGGATACGCTCCAGTGCAAGGTTAGCATTTGCAATGGCGTTATAGCTGTTTTTCCATACATCCTCAAAGCCGGGGTTAACGGCATCGGTACGCTGGTTAATAACATTGCTGTTGTTAACGCTTTGCCCCAGCGATGTGGCATGGCCGGCAAATAGCTCGATGGTTATAAATGGGGCCTCGCCATAGGCATCGCCATTTTGAAACAGGTGCAGCTGGCTGTAAATGCCGTTTACAAAAGTTTGAGCCTGCGATGCTGTTGTAAAGTAGTTGTCCTTAACAAAATTGCTTTTATCTTTTTCGTCGAGGTACTTTTTGCAGCTGCTTATGGTGAGTGTAAGGATCAGTAACATGTAGCCAATCCTGTATTTTTTAAAATTAAATTTCATGATGGTCTGTTTAAATATTTAATTAAAAACTTGCATTTAACCCAAGCAGGAAGGTTCTTGGCTTTGGATAATCATAAAACAAAATGCCCTGGGTAAAGTTGCTCGACCCATTATAGGTTGAGGTTTCCGGATCATAGCCGGTATACTTGGTAATCAGGAACAGGTTTTGTGCCTGGGCGTATACCCTTAAGCGGCTCATCTTTATTTTTGAAAGCGTATTTGCCGGGAAGTTATAGCCAAGTGTTACGGTTTTGCCGCGGATGAACGAACCATTTTCTACCTTGGTAGAGTAGATTTCGGTTTGATAACGCACATAGGCGGGCCTGTCTTCGGCAATGTCGGTATTCTGATTGGTTGGCGTCCATGCGTTAAGCACGGTTGCATAGCTGTTGGCCTGGCCGGTTCTGTCCTGCCCCGAATGGCGGGTCAGGTTCATGATCTGGTTGCCATAATCAAACTGCAATTCAATCCCCAAATCGAAATTCTTGTAACGGAAGGTATTCAACAAAGTACCATAGCCATCCGGAATTGATTTGCCAAGCACGGTTTTATCATCGGCGGTAATTTTTCCGTCGCCGTTTTTATCCCAAATCTTCAAATCGCCAGGTAACAGACCATATTTGGCTGCCTCACTGGCCTCGGCGGTGCCCCAGGTGCCCAATACTTTGTAACCCCAAAAAGTACCTGCTGGCAACCCAACCCTCATCAGGTTAAACTGTGATAAAAAGGTTGGGCCCAGGAAGATATCGTCGTTAGACGCGCCGAGGTTTAGGATCTTATTTTTTAAGAATGAAATATTAAAGTTTGTTGTCCAGGTAAACTTGTCAGTTTTAAAGTTTACACTATTTAAAGTAAGTTCGATGCCTTTGTTTTCGATACTGCCTATGTTTTTGTAAACACTGGTGAATCCGCTGGTTTCGGGCAGGGGAGCGTTAAGCAATAAGGCCTTTGTCTTTTTCAAATAGGCATCAGCTTCAAGCGTAAGCCGGTTGTTGAAAAGGCCAAAAGATAATCCAAAATCATATTCGGCTGTTTTTTCCCATTGCAGGTTTTCGTTACCGATACTGGTTAAGGTTGTGCCGATAGCCTGGGTGCCGCCAAAAACATAATTATTGGTGTTGATGTTAGCGAGTGATTGGTACTGCCCAATTTCGGAGTTACCGGTAAGACCATAGCTTAGCCTTAATTTTAAATCGGATATGGTTTTATTGTTCTTTAAAAAATCCTCCTGCGATACCCGCCATGCAACGGCTGCCGATGGGAAAAAGCCGTATTTGTTTTTAGTACCAAAGCGCGATGAACCATCTTCACGGCCGGTTACGGTTAACAAGTATTTATCCTTATATCCGTAGTTAACCCTGCCAAAATACGATTGCATTTGCCATGAAGTGTAGCCCGATGTCGGGATGCCCGGGATGGCGCCGGAGCCGAGGTTGTAATACGAGTAATAGTTATCAGACAGATCCTGGCTCGAACCGTATGACGTTAATTGAGAAAAGTTTTGCGTTTCGGTACCCAACACTACGTTTAACGAATTATCCTTGTTAAACTTTTTGCTGTAGGTAAGGTGGTTTTCCCATTGCCAGTAGGTGTTGTTCCACTGGTTTATGGATGCCGAACTATAAGTTTGATTAGCCGTTGAACCGCCAACTAAACCGGTTTGCGAATGCGGTTCAGTATTGCTGGAGTTAGTGACTCCAATTGTGGTACGGAAATCGAGCCCCGGGAAAAAAGTGATGTTAGCATAACCATTTCCACTAAATACGCGGTTAAAATGTAACGACACAATTTCGTTGGCCTGGGCCACCGGATTGTCACCGCCTTCCATGTTCGGATAGTCTGTTCTTTTTCCATAGGTGCCGTCAGGATATTTTATAGGAATGATCGATGGCATTTCAACCAGCATGCGGGGGATGTTGTTGCCGCCTGTACCGTCATCCTGTGTGCGTGTTTCGCGGTTATCATAATTAAGGGTGGCGCCAACCTTTAACCAGGGTTTTATCTGGTTATCAAAGGTAAGCCGTGCGTTATAACGTTTTTGATAACTGTTGATAATGATACCCTCGTCATCACCATAGTTCAAAAACAAGCCATAGTTCATGTCATTGGTGCCGTTGGTGAACGAAAGGTTATGGTTTTGGCTGTAAGCGTCGCGCGTGGTAGCCTTTTGCCAGTCAACGTCATACAGCGGGTTCAAATTGGCGTCAAATAATTTGCCGATCAATGCGGTACGGATAACCTTTGGATCGTCGACGGCATATTTGCCGGCGGCCCATCCAGTTGGATCGTACTTTTTGATGTTGGCGTAAGATTGATCTTCGACTGCTAAGAATTGCTTTGCGTTTAGCACCTTCAGTTCTTTGGCTAAAACGCCAATGCTGCCATAAGCATCGTAGTTTACGGTGCCGCCGGGTTTTGCATTGCCGCGTTTAGTAGTTACCAATATTACACCATTTGCACCACGTGTACCATAAATAGCGGTTGAAGATGCATCCTTTAAAACATCTATAGATGCAACGTCGTTGGGATTGATGGAGGCGCCGCCTTCGGTCCAAACTACACCGTCAACCACATAAAGCGGATCGGTGCTTGAGTTGATGGAACTGTAGCCCCTGATGCGTATTTTTGTTTCGCCGCCCGGCGCACCCGAATTGGTGGATACGTTTACACCGGCAATTTTACCGGCAAGTTCTTCCTCCAGGTTAATGGCCGGCCGCTCCTGCAGTTGCTTGTCGTTCACGCTGCCTACCGCGCCGGTAAGGTCAACACGTTTTGACGTACCATAGCCAACCACCACAACTTCGCTTAATGCCTTTTGGCCCTCCACCATTTTAACGTCGACGGTTTCGCGGTTATTAATAGCAATTTCCTGGGTATTGTAGCCAATAAACGAAAATACCAGCGTTCCGCCTCCGTCTATGTCATTTAAAACATACTTACCGTTTATATCGGTTACGGTGCCAATGGTCGTATTTTTCAGACGTACGTTAACACCTGCCAGCGGCCCTTTATCATCGGTCACCGTGCCTTGTACCTTTTGTGCTACGTCTGCTGTTGCTGACGTATTATTGAGGTCTTTTGCTTTTACAACTATCGTTTGCTGAAAAATGCGGTAGGTTAAGGGTTGATTTTTAAAGCATTGGTTCAATGCTTCTTCAACGGTAGCATTGTTAAGATCGATGGATACCTTTGATGTTTTTGCAATAGCATCTTCATCGTAAAAATAATTGAAGCCGCTCTGTTTTTTAATGAGCTTTAATATTTTTTCGACGGACAGGTTGCTTTGATGGATACTAATATTCTGACTGTAAGTTTTTGCGCTTACATTCACCAGGGCTGCAAACAAAAGAACAGCGGTTAGCTTCATAGCTAATAAAATTTTGACCAGGTTATGCCGCATATCAGGCGTAACCATAAAATTAAATTTCATAGTTTTGTAGTGTTTGGGTTAAAAACTTATTATTTCAATTTCGCGATTGTGGATAGAGGTAACCCAGATATGATCCGGGACGGCGCGCCAACGCTTCCCGGATTTTTTTATCTTATTTTTATGCAGACCATAAAAACAGTTACCTCAAGCTTCAGGGGGCTCTTAGTATTGATTTTCTCATTGGTTTTTTAATTTATGGTTAAACAATTGGTGATTTACACATAGGTGCATCATTACCATCAAGGTAATACTAATCTTTTGCCAGGCAGGTAAACCAGGCACTCATGTTTTTCAATAGTTAAATATCAGTTGCGGTATTAAGAAGTAACTATTATAGTTTTACCTTCTATTTTAAAATTTATACCGGTATATTTTAGCATCTTCAATAATTCCGAAAGATTTACATTCCGGGATATACTTCCGGTAAAGCGTCTCTTCGGCAGTTCGCCCTCGTATTTTATTTCCACATCATACCACCGCGATGCTTCGCGCATGATCAAAGGTATTTCGGCCTTGTCAAATTGAAAGTTGCCGTTTTTCCAGGCAAGTACATCATCAACATCTACCGTGCTTATGCTGATACTGGTAGTTTTATTATTTGAAATACCCGATTGTTGATTGGGCTGTAGAATTGCAGTTTTTGAATCGGCAGATACCTTTACGCTTCCTTCAACAAGTGTGGTTTTTATGGCGCTTTCATCAGAATATGCATTGATATTAAAGTGAGTTCCCAACACTTCAACAAGTTGCTTGCCTGCTACTACTCTGAAAGGCTTTAATTTGTTTTTTGCTACTTCAAAATAAACCTCCCCGGTAATGGTAACGCGCCTTTCAGTTTTTGAAAAAGCTGCGGGGAAGGTAATAGATGACAACGAATTGAGCCAAACCTTGCTGCCATCACTTAATACAATATGGAACTGCCCGCCTTTTGGAATCGTGATGGTATTGTAAATTGCCGACGAATCTTTAGCCTTTTCACCAGGAGTTTCGTAAATCAATTCACCGTCTTTGCTCTTTTTTAATACGGTTTGCCCCTGGCTGGCCAATACGCCGTTTTTCACATCAGTTAAATCTATCTTTTTTCCGTTGGCGAGCGTTAATACGGCTTTATTGCCGCCGGGTGCTGCGTCATTCTTTAACTGGTTTTTTTGATGAACCAAAGTGTGCGACCCGGCAGCGTGATGGCGGTATACCCGGTAAATTATAAAGCAACTTGCAAATAAAAACAACGAGGCAGCTATTTTAAGCCAGGCCCTGGCGGGTAATACTTTTTTAACCGGGCTATTATTTTTTTCAATAGCCTGTTTTATTTTGTTTAGGATTCTTTCTTTTAATATTTCGTCATTTTCGGCAAACGCCGATGGAATTTCAACCGGAATATCCTGGTCTGCATTATACCACGCAGCAAATTCTGCCTTTTCGGCAGGGGTAATCGTATTATCCAGCCATTTTTTGGCTAATTCCTGGTACCGTTCTGTGGTGTTTTTGCTTTCCATTCAGCGAGGCGTTTGATAGTAAGTCCGCTGAGCAAAGGAAATCCCTTAGTGTATTACAAAATAAATTTAATTTTTATTTCTGAGCAAGCCTTTAAAGCAAAAACACGTTCAGCCTGGTACGCAACGTTTTTAAGGCCTTACTTAGATGAGCCTCAACGGTTTTTTCGGATATACCCATTTCTATAGCTATTTTTTTCTGTGGGAAACCACGTTCGCGGCTTAACTGATACACCAACCGGCATTTTTCCGGTAAATCGGCAACAAAGCCTGCCAGCCGCGTTTTTAGTTCCTCAAATTCGAGCCATTGCTGGGTGGAATCATCAGCTATACTGGTAGTATGCTGGTTATAATCTGAATACTTTTGATAGTTATTTCTTTTATCCAAAACCTTTATCACGCGGTATTTTACCGAGACGGCCAGGTAGGAGCTTAGTGTATCGATAACACCTAATTCATGCCGCCTTTTCCATAGTGATACAAATATATCCTGAACAATTTCCTCCGCTTCATCAAGTTCCCTGATCTTGTTTGCAGCAATAGCAAATAACTTCGACCAATACCTGTTGTAAAGTTCGGTAAATGCCAGGTCATCATCTGCCTGCAGTAACGCGGTTAGTTCTTTATCATCTAACGTATTATAGTTGGGCATATTCAAAATATAGCTTGAATTATATTATTAAATATGTTCTGCACGTTAAAAAAATATCATAAGGGATAGGTGTGTTTATCCCGTCAGCGACAGTTTTTCGCCGGGCAGATCGGTTTATAAAAGCAAATGTAGTAAACTATTGGTTAAAACAGCGACGGATTGCCGCCTAATTTTATTTTCCCTAAATGCTTATAGGCGGCTTCGGTGCATTCACGCCCGCGGGTGGTGCGCATCAAAAAGCCCTCCTGTATTAAAAAAGGTTCGTAAACTTCTTCAATGGTGCCTTCATCTTCACCAACAGCCGTGGCGATAGTCTTTAAACCAACCGGACCTCCCTTAAATTTATCAATAATAGTGGTGAGAATTTTATTGTCCATCTCGTCAAGCCCGTGCTCATCCACATTCAATGCATTTAGCGCATATTTGGCTATTGCAGTATCGATATTCCCATCGCCTTTTATCTGCGCAAAATCGCGCGTGCGGCGCAGCAGTGCATTGGCAATACGTGGAGTACCCCGGCTGCGGCGGGCAATTTCATAAGCGCCTTCATCGCTGATGGGTGTTTTTAATATAGATGCCGAGCGCAGCACTATGGTAGTTAATAACTTGGCGTCATAATATTCCAGGCGTGAATTAATGCCAAACCGGGCGCGTAACGGCGCCGTAAGTAAACCGGAACGTGTGGTTGCGCCAACTAAAGTAAAAGGGTTAAGCGATATCTGCACAGAACGCGCATTAGGGCCGCTCTCCAGCATAATATCTATCTTAAAATCCTCCATGGCAGAGTATAGGTACTCTTCCACCAGCGGACTTAAGCGGTGTATCTCATCAATAAATAAAATATCGCCGGTTTCCAGGTTCGTGAGCAGGCCCGCCAAATCGCCGGGTTTGTCCAGCACCGGACCTGAGGTTATTTTGATGCCAACTCCCATTTCGTTGGCGATGATGTGCGATAGCGTAGTTTTCCCTAATCCGGGAGGCCCGTGCAGCAGCACATGATCAAGAGCCTCGCCGCGTTGGCGCGCTGCCTGTACAAAAATCTTTAAGTTGGCTAATATTTTATGCTGACCGGTAAAATCATCAAATCCCTGCGGACGCAAAACTTTTTCGATGTCTCGTTCAGCAGGGGAGAGGCGGGTAATATCGGGATCCAAATGTTCATTCATTCTTATTTCGGATTTCGGAATTTCGATTTCGGATTTTTTTTGATTTCCGAATTTTGAATTTCAAATTTTATAAGTGCCCTGAGTGCCGTTGCTAACCCAGTTCGTTCTTTGCCAACGAAATTAGCAATTATTTATCAATTGAAAGAGCAACAGCTTAGTCCCATTCGAAAAGACTGTTAATTTTGTCCAATGGCGACGCTAAATATAACCCGAATTAAAGTTTGGGAACCAAACGCCTCTTACCACAATAGGACCCATATTCCGATGAACATGTTGGCTATGAGGTAGCTCATCCCATTTTATATTTTCTTCTATTTCGATTTGTTTGGCCGTTTTGTGAGCAGTGATTCCAAGTTCTTCAAGCAACGAGTAGGCGTCTTCTATAGAAAAAGCAGTTACTCCAAGCCCGATAGGATAATATTCATCTTCCGGAAACGAAATCCAAAAAGCAATCAGATGTTTATTGATAAATTTTCTGGACATGTTAGATGGTAAAGGGAATTACAGCCGAGGGTATATCTAAAAAATCCGAAATAAAAAAATAAATCTGAAATCGAAATTCCGAAATCCGAAATCAAAAATCATCCCTCAGGATACTTCCTGAAAATAGAGTTAATCCTCATTTGTATCACGCCAAAAAATGCTTCGCGAAAAATACTGGTCGACATTTTTGAGGTGCCCAGGGTACGGTTGATGAAAATTATCGGAATTTCTTTGAGCTTAAAACCATGTTTAATGGTGGTATACTTCATTTCTATCTGGAATGCATAGCCAACAAACTTTACTTTCTCCAATTGTATGGTTTCCAAAACCTTGCGCTTATAGCACATAAAACCAGCAGTAGCGTCCCGCAATTCCAGCCCGGTAATAAAGCGTACGTATGCTGATGCAAAGTAACTCATCAATACCCGGCTCATGGGCCAGTTGACCACGTTTACGCCATTTATATAACGCGAACCAATGGAGGCATCGGCGCCATCAATACAGGCTTGTCTTAATTTTAAAAGGTCGTCGGGA
This sequence comes from Bacteroidota bacterium, assembly GCA_013288685.1. Classification (GTDB taxonomy): domain Bacteria; phylum Bacteroidota; class Bacteroidia; order Sphingobacteriales; family Sphingobacteriaceae; genus Mucilaginibacter. The sequence goes on from JABDBM010000092.1 coordinate 11,544, forward strand.
TTGTGTGAGAAATCGGCGTCCATCTCAAAGATAAAATCGTAGTTACGCGCAATGGCCCATTTAAAACCGTGAATATAAGCTGTACCCAACCCCTGTTTTCCAGCGCGCTCTTCAATAAAAAGCCGGTCGGGGTACTCCTGCATTAACTGTTTTACAATGATCTGGGTGCCATCCGGCGATCCGTCATCAATGATAACTAAATGAAAATCATGTGGTAAGGAAAATACCTTACGGATCATCCGTTCGATGTTTTCCTTTTCGTTGTAGGTTGGTATAATAATTATGCTATCCGGCACGTAAAAAATATTGATAAGAGTGGGCAAAAATAGGTGATTTTAGGCACCATAAAAATAAAAAAAGCAGTAAGTAACAATACTTAACTGCTTTTTTTACATAAATATTGTATTACAGGTTTTCAGTAGTAGAGATTATCTCGTTTTCTGACACCTGGTATGGGTCTGTTATATAATTGCGCTCCTTCAATCGCTGCGATACAAACAGAAATGCTATTATAAATACGCAAATAAATGCAACGAAAAACCACTCGTAGTTTGCTCCTTTAAGGTTGCGTGCCCACCAGCCGCCGCCTTCTATCTGTGCATTTACAAGGGCAGTAATTAAATTACCAAACGATACCACCAGGAACCAAATACCCGTCATGGTACTTTTCATTGATTTTGGAGAATGCGTATAGGCATACTCCAAGCCGGTGATAGAAACCAATACTTCGGCAGCAGAGAGTATCATAAACGCCAGCACCTGCCAAAAAATAGATGGGGTGCCGCCGTGCTCAATGTTGTTGTGTATAACGCCAATTACCACAAATGATAAGGCTGTTAAAATTAAACCGGTACCCAGCCTGCGTAACGGTGTCGTTTTCAGTCCAAGTTTATCAAACCAGGGGTAAAGTACATAATTAAACAAAGGGATGAAAAGTAGAAGAAATACGGTATTAACCGTTGATAACTGACCAGGCTCCACAGTAAATGAAGTAAAGCCCAGGTTAATAACACGATTCATTTTCTCAGCATACAGCGTCCATTCTGAGAGGCATTGATCCCAAACTGCCCAAAATGCCAGCGCGAAAAAGAAAACAGCCATAACGCGGTAAACCGCTTTCATGCCTTCTACCTTTTCAGGATCGTATGGGCCTTTGGCAACATCAAGAAAGGATTGTCCCGGTTTTTTCTTGCCCGGATGAGTTAATGCATACCAGGTTATGAACACCAAATTGTTGCGGTTAACGCCCTGCGGCGGAACTTTTACATATCTTTTGCGACCGGAAAAAAATATGATAGTAGCCAGCGCCATCAGGAAACCCGGAACACCAAAAGCCCATTTTGGGCCAAAATATTTATAAACCTCCGGAATGGCAACAGTTGAAATCATAGAGCCGGCGTTGATACTGAAATAGAACCAACCGTATACTTTTGAAAGCAAATCCTGGTTGGTGGCATCAAACTGATCGCCTACGTTGGCCGACACGCATGATTTAATACCTCCGGCGCCGACAGCAACTACAAGCAAACCTAATTCAAAACCAGTTAGGCCGCCATCAAACATCGCCAGCATTAAATGCCCCACGCAATAAACCATTGATACATATAAAATAAGTTTATATTTACCTGTAAACCAATCGGCTATCATGCCGCCTACAAATGGCAAGGCGTAAGCCACCATCACAAATAAGTGGTGTAATTTATTGGCATGCGCATTAGCCTGTTCGGTTAAGGCTGCATTGCCGGTAGGGTTAAAAAACTGTTTTACTAAAAAAAGCGTGAGTATGGAACGCATGCCATAAAAGCTAAAGCGCTCGGCTGCTTCGTTGCCTATAATAAAGGGAACGGCTTTGGGGAATCTTGATTTCGCAGTTGTCGGGGCTGCTGTTGTATTATCCATTTAATAAAAGTAAAATTTCTCCTAAAGTAATACAATTCCGTCAAATCCAAATTTAATACTGAAATGCTTGTTAGGGAACATGTATTTATTTGGTTTATTCCTGTTATACACGTCTTTATTAATGTGCTATCAATTGTTTTGAGTAGACGCTTTGTCCTTAGCAGCTTGTTTTTTGGGATCTACGTATTCAACATCCCGGTTTTCGGGCACATTTCGCATATCCAAATCGCTAACATAAACCCAATGGCCATTTTTTAACTTATAACCATCGTAACTTAAATCGGGCCCATAGGTGGTATGGTCGTTTTTTAATTTAGGATCGGGCGGCAGGAGGTGGTCAAAAACAATCAATTCCTGATCGTCAACATAACGCAACAGCATGGAAACCTGGCGCGAGTACTCAAACACAACCCTTTTACGATTTTTGCCATTTCCGTCAAATACCGGGGCACCAAAAATGGGGTGATTATCATCAAAAGTAAATGCGTCTATTACCTTTTTGGTTGAATTGACGTTGTTTCCCTTCCAGCCAATCAGTACATAGTACAGCTTCGGTGAGTAAACCGGCACAATTTTGTAGTACTGAGCGCCGTACCATTTTAAATTATTGGTTACAGTATCTTCCGGATTTTTTATAAATGGCGAGTAGTCGTTTAATGGATACATCAATAATCTGCCACCAGTGTTTATCTGCGCAGTGCCGTAAAAGCGGTAACTGCCATCTTCATTGGTAATATGCCAGGTAATTAACCGGAAACGGTTATCGGGAGAATTGACGATAGTTACACTTTTTAGCGAATCGAAGGGGTACAGAAAAGAGTTGGGTACTTTTAAGGCGCTAACCAGCGTTTTTATAAACTGGTAATTCGCATTTTTGCGTTCCAGGTCGTTTTCGTTGTTTACAAAGGTTTTGCCCAAACTAACCAGGGTATCTTCGTACGCTTGTAATCGTTTAACAGGGTCCAATTCGGCAGAATGCTGGGCGAAGGTGTGGACATAAAATAGTAAAAAAATTACAAATACAAAAAAGCGCTTCATGGGTATTAAAACTATTAATTTGTTTTACGATTGCCTTGTGTTTTTGTCAGAACCTCGATTTTTGGGATTTCTGGATTAGCTGGATTGTTTATTATCAAAATAAGCATAAATCATGAAAATCTTTTAATCCTATAAATCACGGTTCCGACGATTTCGAAATTGCAAAGTTCAGAGATTGCCTCGTTCCGCGCAATGACGCTTGTGATTTCTCACCTAAATTAACGTAAATTTTCAATAACAATTGCGCTTGCCCCGCCGCCGCCGTTACAAATTCCGGCCGCGCCATATTTTCCGCTGTTTTGCTGTAGTACGCTTAATAAAGTTACAATAATCCGGGCCCCCGAAGCGCCAAGCGGATGCCCTAAGGAAACCGCTCCGCCATTTACGTTTACCTTTGCGGGATTTAGATTTAAAAGTTGGTTATTAGCAATAGAAACTACCGAAAATGCTTCATTAATCTCAAAATAATCAATCTGATCTGCTCCTAAACCCGCCCTGTGCAACGCCAGCGGTATAGCTTTTGATGGCGATGTAGTAAACCACTCGGGCGCTTGCTGGGCATCAGCGTAAGCAATTACTCTTGCTAACGGCTTTATGCCCATTTCGTCGGCTTTTTCCCTGCTCATTAATACTACCGCAGCTGCGCCATCGTTCAGCGTTGACGCGTTGGCTGCGGTTACCGTACCGTCTTTTTTAAATACAGGTTTTAATGATGGTATCTTATCAAACTTTACGGCTTTAGGCTCCTCATCATCCACAAATAGGGTGATGTCGCCTTTTTTGTCTTTTAACTCAACCGGGGTTATTTCGTCACGGAATTTACCATCATTTTGTGCCTGTTGTGCCCTTTGGTACGATTCTATAGCAAAGGCATCCTGTTCTTCACGACTGATGTTACATTCTGCGGCGCAAACCTCGGCGGCCGAGCCCATGTGGTAATCGTTGTATACATCCCAAAGGCCATCTTTTACCAGGCCGTCAATAATTTGGCCGTTACCGAGGCGGTAGCCGTTGCGGGCCTTGTCTAAATAATAGGGTACATTGCTCATGCTTTCCATACCGCCGGCCACAACAATATCGTTTTGGCCCAATGCAATGCTTTGCGCGGCCAGCATAATGGCCTTCATCCCCGAAGCGCAAACTTTATTAACTGTGGTTGATGGCATATAAGGTAAGCCGGAAAATACCACAGCTTGCGTAGCCGGCGATTGCCCTAAATTAGCCGACAATACATTACCCATATACGCCTCCTGTATATGATCGGGCTTTAACCCCGCTTTTTCAACTGCCGATTTTATAACTATAGCCCCTAATTGGGTTGCTGATAAACTTGCCAGGCTACCCCCAAAACTGCCAATTGGCGTGCGGGTGGCCGATACGATAACTACTTCTTTCATTTTGATGTTATTGGTAGGGCGAAGTTAAGGGTAAAGTCCGGAGTCTTTAGTCTGGAAGTCAAAAAATAAACGATTTGTCATCCTGAACAAAGTGAAGGATCTTCTACGATATGCCTACCGAACTATGCATGTTTACTAATACATAGCGTGCAATATGGCTCAGAAGATCCTTCACTTTTTTCAGGATGACAAAAAAATGCGAATATTCCCTCAGGACTCCTTCTTCTTCCTGCTCTTCTTCCGGTCGTTCAAAGCTTGTTGCAGCAGGTATTCAATCTGGCCGTTGGTGCTTCTGAATTCGTCCGCTGCCCAAATCTCCATCTCCTTCAACACTTCCGGATTTATTCGTAATATAAATGCTTTCTTTTCGGCCATAATTTAACGTGCGGCCCTTTGTCGCCTTCGCAAAGTAATTAAATAGGATCCAAAAAATATTAATAGCGGAATTACCGAAGCCGGCGCCATACTTTGATCTATAGCAATAGTAGTGGTAAACCTAAAAGGATTGCACCGAAAATGCATTATTTTGCCATAACCATCCGACTCCCACACATGCTCGCGCGACCAAATTGACGGCCGGTAAAATTTAGCCATAAACCCTGTTTGTAATGATAATACGGTAATACGGCTGAATATTTCACGCGTTGCTTTTCCGATGACTGCGCCGGTTTGGTCAATTATCAAAATTGTTCTGCTCAAACCTCCCTCACGCCTAAACCCCCAGGTACTTGCTGCAGTAGTTGCAGTTGCCATCACCTTGGGAAACCAGCGGTAATTCATCTTACCATAACTATCAGTATTATCCGTTAATTCATATTCGGGATTAAACCAGCCACGCCTTACCAGGAGTAACTCATTTGTCTTCTTTGTATCTAATGTAGTATACATACTATTAATGATATAAAGTACCGGTATTAACAACAGGATTAACACTTCGATCTCCGCATAACACAACCAGCAGGTTGCTTACCATAGCGGCTTTACGCTCTTCGTCAAGCTCAACTATCTTCTTTTCCGACAAACGAGCCAATGCCATCTCCACCATACCAACGGCGCCTTCAACAATCAGCCTTCGGGCAGATATAATGGCCGATGCCTGTTGGCGTTGTAACATGGTATGCGCAATTTCGGGCGCGTAAGCCAAATGCGATATGCGGGCTTCCAGAACCTCAATACCTGCGCGGTCTAACCGCTCATTCAATTCTTTTTCCAGTAAATGACTAACCTGATCGGCACCGCCCCTCAAGGTGATATTTGCGTTTTCGTCCTCAATATTATCATAAGGGAATGAGTTGGCTAAATGCCTTACCGCGGCTTCGCTTTGTATATTCACATATTGCAGATAGTTTTCAACCGCGAAAATTGCGTTAGCGGTGTCTTTTATCTGCCAAACAATAACTGCAGCAATCTCAATGGGGTTACCCACACTATCATTTACTTTAAGCTGCTGTCCATTTAGATTAAATGCTTTTAATGAAACTTTCTTTTTTATGGTGAAAGGATTCACCCAAAAAAAGCCGTCTTGTTTTACGGTACCAACATATTGACCAAACAAAGTAAGCACTTTTGATTCGTTGGGATTTACAATTACCAAACCTGGTAACACAAAAATAAAGTTAAGTATGCCTACGATAGCACCGATAATAAATTGCTCGGCGATAAAAGTGCCAATCATTACTACAAACAACAGCAGGAATAAGGCGAATACGGCGTAACCTGATGGCGGGTGGATAATTTTTTCGGTATTCATGATTCTTTTTGATTTTAAAATGATATCACAAAGATATCATAATTGATTTGATAAAAGCAAGAAAAATTACAGATAACGGGAAAGTTGTGTTAATTTTGCGGGGTTAAACACATCAATGGCAAAATTATCCTCTTCGCGCCAAAAGGCTGTATTGCGTAAATACTCCAATAATCTTAAGTTTTTAATGATGATTGTAAGTATTGCCTTAATTGTCATCAGTTTGCCCAAGCAAGCAAAATTTAGCTACGACATTGAAAAAGGCAGGATCTGGAACCAAAAAGACCTGGTTTCCCCCTATAATTTTGCCATATTAAAAACGGCCGAAGAAATAAAAAGCGACAAATCCACAGCCCTGGCCAGCGTAACACCCATATACCAGTTAGACGCCGATATGGGCACACGTGAACTTGATGGCTTTAAAAGTGATTTCGAGATTAAATGGCATAGTGCCGGCGTAAAAGAAAATAAAAAAGACAAATACGAGCAGGCAGGTTATAATGTTCTGAAAGATATATATGATAAAGGTCTTTTGGAACCTAACCCCAAATATCAGCAAACCGGTGGAGATTATGCCATCACCATTTTAAGCAAAAATATTGCTGCCGATAAAAATACCGCCGACTTATTTACTACAAAAAAAGCATTGGCCTACTGCAACCAGGCTTTGGACCAAAGCGGTGACATAGATAAGGCTTTTTTATTGGGTTTGATCGGCAACCGCCTGCAACCGAATTTAACTTATGACAACAAATTAACCACCCGCCTGGAGAAAGAAGTAGTGGAAAATCTTTCGACTACACGAGGGATGGTGCAGAAAGGGGAGGTGATAGTATCCAAAGGGTCGGTAGTAAGTGACGAGGTTTTTCAAAAACTACTGTCGTTTAAACAGGCCTTTGAGGATAATGCCCGTATCAACGGCGACCCGCGCCTGGTTTTGCTGGGGCAATTTATGCTGGTGGCCATTGCCATTACACTATTGATGATTTTCCTGTATCTGTTCCGTAAAGATATTTATGCCGATAATCGCCTGGTGAGTTTGATATTATTGGTAGTTACTGCCATGCTGGTTGCCTTATCTTTAGCTATTAAGTTGCAGGTCCCCAGTAATTTGTACTACATCCCTTATTGTATAGTACCTATTATTATCCGCATATTGTTTGATACACGTTTGGCCCTAAACATACATTTACTGGTGGTGCTTATTGCAGGTTTCTTTGTGCCCAATAGTTTTGAGTTTGCCTATTTCGAAATCACAGCGGGGATGGTTTCTATTTATAGCATTAAAAACCTCATCCGGCGCGAGCAATTTCTTATTTCGGCACTTATTATCACGTTAACATACTTTGTTTCATTTTTAGGAATTTCGTTTATACGCGAAGGTAGTGTTAGCAGTATCGACTGGATGGATTTTGTGCCCTTTATCGGAAGTGTTTTACTAACGCTGCTGGCTTACCCGCTTATTTACATTTTTGAGAAAATATTTGCCATCACATCGGATATTTCGCTGATTGAGTTAACCAATACCAATGCGCCGCTGTTGCGCGATATGGCTTTTTCGGCACCCGGGACTTTTCAGCATTCGTTACAGGTAGCCAACCTGGCCGAAAACGCTAT
>JABDBM010000093.1 GCA_013288685.1 Bacteroidota bacterium
GACAAACAGCTTTCTTACTTTGGCGATAAAAAGTTCTTGCTCCTTTATCTGTTCCGATAAAGTTTTTCGTTCATTTAAATGTTCACTGAGTTGAGTGCTCGTATTTACATCCCTTAAAATGATGTCAAACAATGGATTTACGCTTTGTGAAAGTTTGATTTGCCTTAACTTATTTTCATAACTCTCATTGATAATATTTGCTTTAAACCTGATCTTACAACTTGGTTTACAATGATAGTATGGATATCTTTTGCTTCTCCCCTTCGAAAAACTTCCATATAGTTTCCGATTGCAAATTGGGCAAATCAAATATTTGAGCAAAACAAACATTTCGTTTGCTTCATGATTTTTTTTTACAACCTTTCGTTTAGTATTAATTATGTTTTGAACCTCATTATACAATGTTGTTGTAATAATGGGGTCATGTACGCCCTTTACTAATTGCTTTTCTTCAAAATCGTTCGAAGAGTAAGGGACGTAACCACAATAAACAGGATTATGTAGAAGTTTCCAAAAATTTGACCGAGAGCACTGTAATCCTTTTGCATTAGCCATTCTTCTCACGTCTTCGATGCGATAGGCATTTTTCGCTAATTGTTGAAACGACCATTTGATAAGATCGGCATCTGGCCAATGTGGGGCTATATATTTTTTTCCATCGGTTGCACATTGATTGGTGTAGCCTATTGGGGCCTTACTGGGATATCTACCCAGTTGTTTTGCCCTTCGAATTCCATTTTTAGTATTGAGAGAACGCCTTTCATTTTCGGCTTGGGGAATTGCCAAATAAACTGCATGCATTAAAGAACTCTCGGGTATTCCAAAATCAACTGGCTGATCAATCGCTGTTACTGTTGTTTTATACTTTCTTAAAATACTGATCATTTCATAAGAAAATTCGACATTTCGACTAAAGCGGTCCCATTTTACAACCAAGACATTATTCGTTTCTTTTGAATAATTTTTTTTAAGAACAGCAAGCAACTTTTTCCATTCAGGCCTATTGAAGGTTTTTGCTGAAAAATCCTCTTTAAAAATGCCTTTAACCGTGATGTTATTGTATTCACAGTATTTCATAAGTCTGTCTTCTTGCTCAGGCAAAGAGTAGCCTTTTCTTTTTTGTTCGTCGGTGCTAACACGAACATATAAATAAGCTGATTTCATTGTGATAAGATTTAGTACTTACACAATTTCGGCATTTTATTAGAATTGGAAAAATGTAAATAAATAGCAATCGACTTGAGATGAACCAAGGGAAGTACTTGAAGTTGAAACCGCGTCCGTTCAGGTCGCGCACACGCATTTGCAGTAGCCACCCTGCACGGTCAGGCAGTTGCGCAGAGTTTTCCAGTTGTTTAACAGGATCTTATTGACTTTGGGTATAAAAGTCGGCACAATGATACCCGGCACCGCTTATGTTTTAGCGCTGGCGGACGGTTGCTATTATTTTCGCTATACTTTAGGATTGGTCAACCGCGTGAGCCTGCACTTCAAGGGCAAAGGTGCTTACTGGACCAAACTGCGCCCGCCTATCAGAATTGTTAGGGTTTTTTGATCATGTTAAGGCCAATTTGGAAGATAAAATCACCGAACAACATTTCGCCAAATATGGCCGGTAAAAAGTACTCGGCGGGCGGTATGTTGGCGCTAATATTGACCTTCTATCAATTACTTAATATTTTAAAAAACGCTTAAATTGCGTTAATTAATTATCACAATGCCCAAAACGATTGCTCAAGGTTTCGAAAAGTTTCTAATAAAGTTGCAACCTACCCAAAATGAGCATTTAAAATCTATTTCGCATAGAAGCTCGGTGTCGAGGTGTCTTGAAAATAACTGGGCAAAAACACAGTTATTCGAAACCGGCTCTTTTGGAAATGGTACTGGTGTGCGACATTATAGCGATACCGATTATTTTGCAATTTGCCCGGAAGAGGCCTTTTACGATAACTCAGGAACCACGCTCCGCGCTATAAAAGAAACCCTTCAGGCCACCTTTACGCAAACCTTGATTGAGGTTAGAACTCCTTCAGTGCGTATATCTTTTGGTGTTCACGCGTCAGAGATTATAGAAATTACCCCGGCATGTTATCACCAATTGGTTGAGACGGCGGGTGGTAAAAGACGAAGTTATTTTATACCGGATTATGAGCGTGGGTGGATGATTTCCTGTCCTTCAGCACACAATGCTTATGTCGCTAAACAGGATAATCGTCTGAATGGAAAATTAAAACCGTTAATCAGGTTGATTAAGGCTTGGAAGTTTTACAATAATATACCGATAACATCTTTCTATTTAGAGCTACGGGTAGCAAAGTATGCTGAAAGCCGCCAATCCTTGGTATTTGATCTTGATCTTCGAAATATCTTAAAATTGTTGTGTGATAATCAGTTGGCAAAGCTTCAAGACCCGATGGGATTTTCCGGTTATGTATGGCCTTGCCAAACGGAAGCCCAAAAACGGATTGCGCTTTCTAAGCTGGCAACGGGCTATGCAAGGGCTTTTAATGCTTGCCAGTGTCGTATTGCGAGGCCAGAGCTGGCTTTTGAATGGTGGCAGAAGTTGTATGCCTACGAGTTTCCGTCATGTTAAGTACGCGAACCGGCAGTTTTATCGTATTCGTCGACCAGTTTCTGCGCGGCTTCGTTCATGGTTAACTCGTTGTTATTGCGGGATTTTTTATAAAAAAAGTTAAAGATGAGGGGTGACAAAGTGCGATTATCGTAGAGGCCGTCCTGTATCCGCCTTGATTCGTTTTTTAGCTCGGGATCGCCGACTGTTCCCTTAATAATATCTCGCCAAACCTGTTCGATGTAATTGGAGAGTTGCTCGAGCCGGCAGTTCATTTCTACGTTATCATTGTACTGTTTGATTGCGAATTGGAAGAAGGGCACTAATGCGCTAAATATTAAGATCAACTGGATGGTACCCGTTTTAGCGAATACGCAACCGGTAATGATCAGAAAGATGATAATGATTACGATAGCCTTAATCCGCTGGCAATATTCCTCACGAAGCTTTTTGTCCCACCAGCAACTGGAGCGCTGGCAGATTATGCGCGCTACCGGCAGGCCGACCTGACCAATAGCAGCCGGGTACCAATCCTTTATTTTTTCAATATTCGTCGGTATTTTTTGATGTGCTTTGTAGTAACGCAGCACATCTTCTACGGTGATATCTTTTACCGTTTTTAGTTCCGAATAGCTGAGTTGCAATACGCTGCAATCAAATAGCTCTTGTATTTTGGCGGCTTTCGTTTTAAGCTTTTTGATCTGCGGGTCAATGGCTAATAAATCAATAGCAAAAATGGCTACGCCGTACCAGGCGATGTAAGGCGCCCATTTTTCAAAAACAATAGCAAAGCAGGCAAGGATCACCGGTATGGCGACCGTCGCCATAACCTGCAGCGCAAATATTCTTTTAGCGTCTGTATACAGCTCACGCTGGGCGGCAAGCCGTTCCAGTTCTTCTTGTTTATTCTGACGGGTGAGTATATCGTTTTTCATGTCGGTTTAAAGTTAGCCATTTATTATACTACAATCCATGCGGCACTTCGGGCCCAATCCAGACGTGGTTATTTTGCAGCCAGTACTCATAGAAATAAATCCAGCCGGCGGTCCAGCCCATGATATCATAGGCGATTAACTTACGTTCGTTCCAGTGGTAATTATCGCTGTGGTATAAACATAGCGAGCCGCTGCCCGGAAAAATATGCGGCGCACCATCCACAGGTAACGGATCTAAAATAAAAATCTGCGGCCGACTGTCGCCGCGGTAATATATTTCGATGGTATAAACGGGCAGTTCAGTTTTAACTTGAAGCTTGCCACTAAATACAATATCCCCGTTGGCCTTTTTTTTAGCCTTGAACTGCGGGTACCTCGCCCGCATGGCCTGTATTTGAATAGCCGGGTTATAAGGCTTATTTTTCTGATATACCGCCATGATAACCGCTTGAAGCACCAATACTGTAACCTGTTGACATGGACAATCCGCCAGTAGCGGCAACTTTTAAACTGCCTTCGCCAATGGCGCGTGCGAAGTTTTTGGCTTCTGACGGGTCGATAGTCGGGAATTCCTTGCCGAATATGTCCTTCCAAAGTTGTAGTGCTTCGGATTCTTTACCGTCGGCACATTTAGCACTCGCCTCATCTAGTTTTTTAATTACTTTTTTGATATGCTCGATGGCGCTCAAATAATCTGCATTGCTTTTGAATTTGGTAGATAAGAGATAGTATTCCGCATTTTTAAACCAAAGTTCAATGCCTTCCCTATAGTTTTTAAAATCGTTCAGGATGAATATACTGATAGCCGCCTCTTCAATATGATAAGATGGAATTAGCTTATCCAGGCCGCGGTTCCAGTGTTTGACCGCCTTAATGACTTGCTTAACTTTATAATTACGCTGTTTGTGAACGGCTTCCAGGTTATCGTACAACTGCTCCGGGTAAGCGTAGGTCCAACCACTTAAATCAAAATTAGGTATCAGGTATCCGCCGCCGAACTGCTCAAAGCTCGGCATGATATCGAAGTTTTTATCCGATAACCTGATGGTCACACAGGGCCTGTCCTGTTTAACCTTGCCTTCATAAATAGCTATACCCTCCAGGTATTTTTTGAACTTGCTCAGCACGGCTTGTGGTTTGGGGAGTTGTTGATACTCATCTTCCCAATCTTCGCGTTTCAATACAGAAAAAATATCGATATCGTCCAGTGGCCGGATAATGGTATCCCGGTCATAGGAACCATTGGTAAAGTTCCGTTCTACCGATAACCCGCTGTCTTCATCCATCAGATAGCTGTAGATGTTATCAAGCGAAGTTTTAATACCTTCTTCCTGGCGGTCGGTAACACAGATATTATCGACGAATTGATTAATGGATTGTAAAAGTGTCATAGTTGATTATTTTTTTATATTTATACTTTATTATTATGTTATCTGCAGGAATTACCGCCCTGCACTAAACATACCGGAACCATTACCAACGGTTTTTGGTATATGTTTATAGTAAACCTTCATGAGCTGGAAAGAATTTGAAAATGAAAACACGGAAACGCTGATCGAGTATATCAGTTGGCGGGCAAATCCAGAATGGGCCGCAACGGCCCAGGATGCGTTCCGGGCATTCTGTTTTCGTTTTCAAAAAGATGTGGTGGCTAAATGCCGCGTGATCTGCCGGAACCAGCAATATCACCAGGACATCGCTGACGACCTTGCCCAGAGGACCTTCGAACGCTTTTGGAAGTACCCCAAATTTGATTTCAAGAAACGAAAAACGGCAAAAGACGTGGATACGGCTGTTAAGCTGTATTTGTATGGTATTGCCCAGACACAGCTTTATAATTTACGGGACGAAGAGGAAAATCCGAGCCCGTACGCCGGCGACGAAAAGCCAACCGATCAGCTGGTTGAGATCGATACGACGGGTATGAGCGCCGAACAACGGAAGGTGATCAAGGAAAAATATGAACTGATCAAAAAAGCTTTGGAACGCTTAAGTGAAAAGCACCGGGTGGTTTATTGCACTTATGCTTATTACCAACGCCCAGGCGTAACCATGCCCAGGCATTTGACAAAAATGCTGCGAGACACACTCGGCCTGACGCAGGCCACGATACAATTCTATAAAAAACAAGCAACGGATAAAATCACAGAATACTTAGCAATATACGACTTAAAATATGGCAACTAAACATTATATGACGCAAGAGCAAATGCCGGAATGGATGGCCTCGACCGGCTTTTTGTTCCCGACCAATGAGTTGGAGCTTGCGCGCTTTGAAAAGTTGTACGCCGAGGAAGTGGAGGATGTGAGCGGCTTCGAGGTGGACTGTGAGCGGATATTTGCAGCAACGCTACCAGTTAAAGTGGTGCAATTTACACCGGAAGCAAAGCCTGAAGATATTATGCCGCTTAAGATGGTGGCACGTAAAGGGAGCAATCTGCCGAAACACATTCAAGATAAAATCAAAAAAAAACAGGATCATCGCAGCCATGGAGATCAGCCCGACCCGGAAAAAGGAACTGAGTAAACTGGCCGACTTTGTATCCGGCTTATTTTCCAGTGGCGGCGTAACCCAGTTGGACAAAATCGTTGCGTTTGAGGGGTTGGAATTATATATAGACCATTATGAAGATTGTTTCGACGGTATGTTAGTTTATGGCGAGGAGCAATTCCATATTCATCTCAATATAGATCGTCGTAATGACATTACAACCGCGCGAGGGCGATATAGCCTGAGTCACGAATTGGGCCATTACTACATTAATGAACATCGAATTGGCTTGCAGACCGGCGAACTGGAACCGCACACCTCCTTCAGTGAAGCTGACAAGAATGACCTGATCGAACTGGAAGCGGATTATTTTGCCGGATGCCTGTTAATGCCTTATCAAAAAATCTTTTACTATGACGGCGTTCGCAAATTCTCTTTGGATAAAATAAAAGGCATTGCCTCGACTTTTAAGGTGAGTTTGCTGGCCGCCGCAATTCGATACTGTGAAGTTTGTATCCACGAATTGATGATCGTTGTTTCTGAAAACAATACCGTCAAATGGTACGAGCGAAATGACCATTTCCCCAAATGGCCATTTAGGTTCAAAGTGCACGGTCCTTTGCCGCCGACCACCGTCGCCGGTGAATATTTTACCAAGGCCAACAGCCGGTTCGAAACCGTAGAGAAAGTCAAACCCGATGATTGGTTCCATCCATTTCCTGACGATTACCGGGCGGAAAGAACGATGAACGAACAGTGCTTTTACTCGGATGGCTTCGGCTATGTGATCAGTTTATTATGGTTTAATTAATATGGATTGGAATACTTATCAGGAGGACGTCGCAACATTCTTTAAATCGATCGGTGCTACTGCAGAAACGAACGCAACGGTAAAGGGGGTTCGCGGAACTCATCAGGCCGATGTGTTGGTTACCTTAAAACAGTTCGGCATCAATGTGACCTGGATTATTGAATGTAAACTTTGGAAAACCTCAGTGCCTAAAGAAAAAATATTGACCCTACAACAGATTGTACAGGATATTGGCGCCGACCGGGGATTTTTAATGTCTGAATCAGGTTTTCAGGCGGGTGCTATCAAAAGTGCCCAAACTTCCAATGTTACCCTTAGTTCCCTTCCAGAGCTGCAGGAAATTGCCGCAGAAGAGCTGGTAAACCTAAAGTTAAAAGCAGTATCCGTCAAGTTAGAGGAGTTAACAAGGCGTTACTATAAATTTATTCCCTGGCCGAAACATAGCAAAATAAAATATGTCGAGCTGGCTGTTGAATACCTTCCTAAATTATTTATGATCCGGCTGGAAATCTGCAAAGTGTTTATTGGAAATTTCCCCGTGAGGTTGTTATCTAAGGCTATTTTTAATCTTCCGGATTTTTTAAAAGAATGTGACGAGGTTTTTCGAATTTGTGAGATCGAAATCGAAAAGGTAGAAAAGCAATATGACGAAAATTATAGTTTAGTTTATCCGTTAGTGGACACGTGGCGTTCCTTGATCAATCGACTGGTGTCTTTAAGCAAGCAAATTATTGATCTAGCTGGCGATGATGACCAACAAGATAAAGCAAGGGTAAAAGCTGCGGGTATCATGAAAAAAATTGGCAAAACAACAGATAAATTGAGCGGCTATATATTATCCGATTCAGAGCATGCGTTTGCCGTCGTTAATAAAACGCTGATCGATGGCTTATATCTGGATCTTTTAAATGTAAATCTAAAGCATGAAGATCTAACGAAAACTAATAAAGGTTTGCAGAAAGCACTTTCGGCATTTGCTCACGATTTTCAACCTATTAAAACTCCGCCCGCTCCGAACACGCCACTTTGATGGTTGAAAAGGTCACTAATATAGGGCTCGCCTAAACTTCCAATGGGACAGCAACTAACATTTAAGGCAGTGCAAGTAAGCTGAATGCTATTAATGAGTGCGCCAGCGTCACGCCAGATCAATGATTCAGGGTTTTCGTATTTTGTTGCTGTGCGGTCGGGATGAGCAATAAACCAGAGTATAGTCGCATTGGTGGTATTTACAATGACGTTAACATGTTCGAAGAAGTTTGCTACAAGTTGAGCAGGTAGGTCAATCCTGTTTAAAGAGTGTTCTATTGGGTTATAGTAGTGTGGTAAATTACTGTCTAATAGAGTTGCATCGATGATGAGGATGTCGATGGGGTGCCGCGCGCCTGCTGAAGGTGTGCCGCGATGGGTCAGGATGTAGCCGTTATCTTGCAGCAATGTTTTCTTGACTTTGGCCGTGTACCAGAGGATGTTGCTGAGTTGCCCGAGGTTGATGCCGGAGAAGGTTCTTGCTGATTTTCGTTTGGTGATTACTTCATCGAATGATGCTGGTATTGGATCGATGCTTTTTGAGAGTTTAATGGTGTGCTGGATCGGGTAATCGAATGGGGCAACCGGTTTTTCAGTGGTTCTGGGCTGGGGATTCTTCATCGGATCGATTTAGTTCGGTGAGGGTTTGGCGGTATTTATTGCAGCCCCGGCAGTTACAGCAAGGCATATTGGATTTGTGGCAGGAATGGGCCCAGAGCAGCAAAGATCGCGGTATGCCAGATACTTTGATCAGCTCGACAGTTGATAGATGAATGCACGGGCTGGTGACTTTAATGCTGCCTTCCTGGTATTCCATGAGCGAACTGATGCGTTCAAAAAAGCCGGTAGTACCGTCTTTATGAAAGCCATCTGATTTTACCGAGCCAACCATTAATTCGGTTAAGCCTAAACTAATGCCTTTCATGCAGGCGAGTGAGATCAATAGTTGGTTACGGTAAGGCCACCATTCCGTAGACGGGGAAGCTTCGATGGAACTGTCATTGATCAAATCACCGCTCCCTAAACTACTGCAGTCGATTTGGATGATATGATGAGCAATGCCTAATTCTTTGGCGACAATCGCGCTGTTTCTGATCTCGGTTTCGGCCGCTGCTTGACCATAATCAATGGTGATCGCGATATCGGGTTTTTGCCAATATGCTAAGGCGATGGAGTCCATGCCACCCGATAGGAGGATTCCTTTACTCATGTTTTGCCAGCGCCCAAAGACATTTATAGATCGCGGTGGTGAGGTCTTTTTCGATTACACAATTGGTGCCTTCCAGCATTTTGATGCTATCAGTAGTTTCGTTCTCTACGTAGCCGATCACCGTACACTCTTTAGCGATCCCAAATCCGATTTCAAATAAGGTGCCTGAATCCAGCCCATCCAGTACCGCAAAGATCAGTTTCGATTCATTTAAGCCTTTGATATCTAATGGCACGACAACAGATGCTTCACCTAAGCCTACATGATGCCAGGGTGAAAAAACATTTAAGTTCATATGGAGCAGGCAACGATAAATCTGATCGATGAGCCAGCGTTCAGAAAAGGTGAAAAATGGCCCTGCAAGATATACTTGCTCTTTTGGGTAATGCTGTATGATAAAAGGCTTTATTTCGGGGTCGCTTTCAAAAGGAATAAAATTAAAGCTTTTGGTGCTGCAATAAAATGCGGTATCCCAGGAAGCATGTTTGGCTGCTAAGATAGCATCGTCTGTTTTCATCCAATTGTGCGCAAATGAGGCTGCGAATACATCACCGGAACCGATCGGCCAGATAGATTTGGTTTCATACACGGGTATGATTGCTTCCTGGCCAGTTTTCGTTTTGACCAATGCGCCTTTTGCCCCCATCTTAATGACGAGCACCTCAGCGCCTTCCTGATTAAAAAAGAAGTCTTCAATAGCGACTAAATCAGTTTCTTGTTGACCTAAAATCTTTCTGGCCTCAATAATATTAATGACCACTGATAAACGCTTTGCAGTAGAACCCGTTGCAGAGAAAGGAATCGGATTGGATGGCGATTGTGGATCGTAAATCACTTTATTCCCATGCACCGCTGCATTCCCTTCGATCATGCCATAATAAAGAATGTTATTGCCAGTAACTTCAATATTATTCTCTGAAAATTTGAGCGTATCTGGACGCGGAGCAACGATCGGGTCTGCTAACGGATAATCATATTTGAATTGGACGGCTTTTTTTATTGGCGATAAGTTGTAAGTCAATTTGATTTCACTGGCAACCTGCTCCAGGTAATTGCCGGTTTCATCATCCCCAAAAGTATGAAATACGATGTCTTGAATAGGGTCAAGACGACCTAATGCCCAGCAGGCCCGAAGCCCCGAGCCAAACTTTTTTTCCCAGCGAGGTTCAAAACAAAACTCGTCATAGGTGCCGCCGACAACGATCATTTCGCTGTAATGATGAGCTCGCATGAACCGCCGACAAGCGAGGTGATGCGGCCCTGGTATTCATTTCCGTCGTTGATACAGGCAATAATGGCCGACTGAAGGCTACTAGGGTTTACGAATACGCCGCCAACGACTTGCCCGCTGGCTGTAACCCCCTGCAGGGAAGTGACCGTTCGTAGCGTAATATCTAAGTATTCGCCAACACTTAATGTGGCTAAAACAGCTGGCACGGGTGACATAATTGTCCCTTGCCCGCTTAATGTACGGCAGTCTTGCTGACTACTACCGCCACTGCCTGTTGAAAAATCGTTATTGTCGTTTCCGGACATGGTTAGGTATTTTAATTGGTATGCTTTAATGCACTGATTGCTAATCTATTGGTTTTTTTCATAAATTCCCAAATTATTGCATCCATAATACCCGAAGATACTTCCAAAGCATCACAAAATGAGAGATATTGCTGCTCCAACTTTAAATAATACTTGTTCAAATCATATTCTTTTTCATAAAAGCCCGCCAGCAGTCCGGCTCTTAAAATATGAATATCCAGTATCGCAACGCGATCACTATCCAGCCAATTCCGGGTGATCCAGGAGGCCGTTTTCAGCCCGATGCCATCAATTGTCAATAACCAATTACGCAGCTCCAGATCACTATGAACAGGTATGGCTTCTAAATCTGGCTTATTCAATAATTTGTACAAATATTTCGTTCTTTGATTATAAAACCGATAAGTTACCTTTTTGCCGTCCGATAGCTCAAAGGGTTGGCTCATGGCCTTGTACAGCTGGTCCCAACTAACGCCGGAGACGATCAAATTTCGTTTTTTTAGTCGGTCAAAAGCCGCTAAACCCACTTCGGACGGCATCCCAAAGCCACCCAGCAGGCATACCACGATTTCTTCCAAGATGGTATTCCCTAACTTATAGAATTGTCGCGGCTCTGCCCGTTGCATGTGGGAGATATATTGAATCTTCCAAAAGGCGGGCGTGTATAGCTCCGCATAGTCGCCCCACTTTACGCCAGGCATTAATTCATGATCTTCGCCAGGTAGTTGACGTGCCGCGTTGCAAAGTAACTGCCAACTGTTTTCGTTCATCGTTTTCATTTTGTGGTTTGTTGATGGAGTTTGATTAATAAATTATAGATCCAGCCAGTGGCTAACTGAAGGTCTTTCAGCCAGGCCTTCTGGTCAATTGACTTTAATTTTTCGGTGATCTGTGAAGTGAGTTGCTCGGTAACCTGATCTTTACCTAACTCATCCAAAGCGAGCACCAGTAGGCCGCTGGTGGTATCAGACAGCGAAAGTTTCTTAGCAGTCGTTGATTTAAATATCAGCCGCTGATTACCGAGCTTAATATTGCGCGGTTCACCATCCGTCAAATAAATCAGTTCGTCGGGCCGTGTTGCCGTCATACCCAATTGATAAAGTGCAGATTGGCCTGCAGGCCTAATTCTAACCTTCTCTTTCTTTGCAATCGCTTTGGCCACGACTTCGGGCGCAGGCATCTTACTGACTTTGCTTGCTTTTAAATAGATGCCATGCGCAAGCCGTTCTAAACGATTTTCCTTTGCATGACGACTTAAACTCATCTTGATGGAATCCTCACTGCCGACCCCTCGAAAATCGACAGGAAACACCAGTACGCCTGTCCCCAAGCGGTTGATCTTATCGGCAATTTGTTGATGAATTGAGTTCAATTTGTTACAAATATATCCAAAAAGGTAACAAAATCAAAATCATAAATTATTGCTTATTAGGCTTATATTCGCTTAATGGAATTACCTTATCAGGAAGATTTACCGGTGCATTTGCTGGCGGGGTGTTTTAATAATACTTCGGCGACGTATAAGTTTTATTGGTTCTTGGCGGTGCTGGGGCGTGTGGAATTGGGCGAGACGAAGGTTTTGAAGCGGGATTTGTTCGCGGAGATGGTGGGGCATGCTTGGTATACAGTGAATTATTTTCGGGTATCGTTCGGCAAGCAGGATAAGTTGCAGGAAGCGATTATGAGCATCATAGCTTTTGAAGGTCTTACGATTGATGCCAACCGAAATGATATTTTCAGTCGCTTGTCAGGTAGCCAGAATAAGGCGACGTTAAAAGAACTAAGGTATTTTAATGGAGAGGTGCCGCATCGTTTTTTAAGTCCATGGTTCAGTGCGGCGGATACCCAGATGGCCTATGCGGCTTCACAGTGTTTTGAGAACCAATGTTTGTATGCACTTTATGCCGACCATATTGAAATAAACCCGGCTTGGGTCGATTATTTAAAGCGGCATGCGGGTATCCTGCGTAATTTTTGTTACTGGAACCTCGCGGTTTACCTGCAAGCCAAAAATCCGACTGTGCCGGATATCCCCAATAAACTCATTAAACTGCCGGTGCGAAAAGCACTGACCGAACAGCGCACATTCTGGGACATCGTGCTTGGCGAACTAGGCAGCGCGGATTGTATTTACACTAACAAAAAGTTGGTGATCGGTAATTATGCGGTTGAACATTTTTTGCCTTATGCCTTCGTTTCACACGACCTGATGTGGAACCTGATACCGGCGGATCGGTCATTCAACAGCTCAAAAAGCGATAAGCTGCCGTCGTTGGATAAATACTTTCAGCCCTATTTCAACCTACAACAATCCGCCCTCGAAATCATACAGCACAAAGCACCGAAAAACAAGTTTCTGGAAGATTACTTAACTATTGTGCCGGATGTTTCGCTATTTGAGCGACAAAGGGTTTATGAACAATTACAGCCGATGGCGACGATTGCCAAAAACAACGGGTTTGAACTATTGTAAACGATGCTCGCCCGGAAAAATGATGTAGTCCGTAGCATTTTCCAATATATGTTTGTTGAGGCTGACGATCTGTTCGTCGTTCAATTGGTGGATGGTATTATGTTCGTAGGCACGAAACGGATTTTCCTGATCTGTGGAGCCTTTAAAATGAAAGTAAGCGACTAACTTTGGTGTTAATGGAAAATAAAATTCACTTTCCGCGGCAAACATTTCATACTCAAGGGTACGGTTATGTACAACGATGGGATTAGTACTGCTGAACCAGGGTTTTTCCGGCGTAGTGCGTAAAAATACAATATCATAGTGTTGCAGACGTACTAACAGGTGATCAATCAAATAGATCAATACCCGATTGATGCTTTCTTCAGCAGAAAACTCTGCCACATTTTGATAGAAACTTAGCTCGGTGATTCTATGAAACTCATCTTCATCCCGGCAAAGATGTCCTAAAATGCTTTTAAGAAAGCGCTCCTTTACATCACTTTCTAACAAAAACATAATTTGTTCCCGCCAAAGATCGGCACGGACAATCAGGTTGGCTACCAGTTGAAGTAAATGGCTAATCGATTGATCCGATAAGCTGCCGACCTGTTCCAGTTCCGCGATGATGCCGTTGTAGGTATTTTCCAGGTCACCGTTGATGCGTTCAAACATCCGCTCTATGCGAGGATCGTCGCTTTCGATATCAAAAACATTCGCTTCGCCGGTGAATGAGCCGATGCTTTTCTGGCGGGTAAATTGTTCGCCATGCTTCATTACGGTAACCATCCATTGCTGATTGTGATTTTGGTACCCGAATTTTTTAAGATAAACCTGCGGTACCTTATGCTGTTCCTGGTGAAAAAGAGCCATTACTGATCAAAATTAAAATCGATTGAATTTTGCCACAGGCCCATGGAAGTTACCGTACGACCGTAGGCGCAGGGGATAGTTGTTTTACCTTTAACGATCTCCCACGGCGAATTAAGGCAAGTGTATTCTTCGTCTAAAACAGCACGAACCGTGCAATGGTCATAGAGCGGGCATTTGCATTTTCTCATCATCGCATCGATGTCCGGTGAACACAAAAAATCATAAAGTTTCCATAACAACCAGAAACTACTGGCGGCTTCATGCGCCATATTAAAGATGATATCCTGACCGGCATCTCCATTTGCAGACTGTTGTCCGTCCAATCTGCCATTGTTATAAAAAGCAGGTGCCGGAAAAGACGCGTATAAGGCGGCTAATTCATTGATACCCTGACAGAAGAAACCGTTAAATCCGATGGGCAATTCTTTTTTTAAATTGGTCGACGTCATAATCATACTGGTATACCACATCAATCCGGTAGCCAGATCCGGGCGCCGAAAATCGGCGGACCACTTTTGCAGGTCGGGCAAAATGTTAGCCAGCGCTTCTTCATTAGTATAGGCGCAACTTCGGCGGGATTGCTCAACTACTAAGGTCAGATCTTCAACCGAGCGGTCTTCAGTGGTGAATGTTTTTCCGCGAATGGCTTCCAGCGCCGTTAAAAATACCGTGGGCGCTTGAATCGTGTCCAAGCACAATCCAGTGAATATAAATTTCAAGTCCAGCGGCATGGCTACCTCAAAGACCTCCAGTAAGTGATCTCCAAAATGATAAGGGTAGCTTGCCAGGCTGGAGGCACTCACCTTAAAAATTAAGTCAGGATCACGGTCCAGGTAGTGGCGTTCTGCCAGCTGCTGCGCATAACAGGCATGCATCTCCTGCAAAGCGATCAACCGGAATTCTAATGGTATCGCGCGGCCTTCCATATAAATTCGGTTGAAGCGTACATTGAGCGTCGTATCGCCGATTGTTACCGGTTTTTCCTCCGCCTCTATGCGGTCAAATCGAACTTGCTTGTAATCCAAGTGTAACACCTCGTCAGCATTTCCGCAAAATATATTGTAAAACCGACGGTATTGATTGATCGGCTGGTCTTTTTCGTTCTTATCCAGAGGTAGTAAAATTATTTTTCCTTCTCCGTCTGAAAAGATGCTGGTCAGGTCTACCAAGTCACGCATCCACAGACTAAAGCCGAATATTCCCGATATAGTCGTAATATCTTGCAGGTAATGACAGTATTCATGCAGGAAGGCAGGCATGTCTTCCGGGGCAAAAAGTGTCTCGCCTTGGCTAAACTGGCTGACGTCGATGGTAAAAATACCGGGCTGGTAACTGGCGTAGGTTGGGTTCATTGTGAAAACGAAGCTAAAGAAAAGCCTTTAAATCAGCAAGTAATCGATTATCTTTAGCTTATGAATAAGGAAATCTGGAACGGGTATAGTGATGAGTTGCCGTGCCCGCGATGTCAAAAAGGCAAATTAAAAGATTATAAAACTGATGTCAGTTCTGAAATCATCGATTCGCAGATCGAGAATAACTTTGGACCGAATGGTGTTGTTTGCCCTGATGCCACATTACGGGTGACCGCGCATTTAAAATGCTCTAAATGTGATGACGTCGCGATAATGTGTTACGAACGGATTGAAGACGTGCGCCATACCGATGAAGAAGGAAACGAGATTTTTGAAATTGTCCCCTTGTTTTATCATCCTGCTCCGCCTTTAATCCATATTCCGACCTCCTGTCCGTCGCCCGTTGCTGACGTAATAAAGCAATCGTTTAGTTTGTATTGGGTGGATCTCGCTTCTTGTGCCAACAAGATCAGAGTTGCCCTGGAGGTATTGATGGATCATTACCAAATCGACCATAACCTTTCGTTGCACCAGCGTATCAGGACTTTTGAAGCCACCCATTTCAAAATCAGCAAATACATGCTGGCGGCGAAATGGATCGGAAATTCCGGAAGTCACCGGGCTGACGTCACTCGAAATTCAATACTGGATGCCTATGAGCTTTTGGAATATATCCTGGAACAATTATTCAATGATAAAGAACGCTCACTGGATGAGCTCAGCGCACGTATCAACGCTGCAAGGCAACATGAATAGTTATTGATCCGGGCACCAATGCCCGAGGTTCACATAGCCCATGTCCACGAAGCTTTGCGAAAGCAATTCGTCGGCAACTGCCGCATTGTTAGGATGAGCGATCTTTTTGATCGTTTCTAAAGATATCCCTTTATACTGACGCTGAATCTTGCCCAGCATGGACACGACTGGCCTCTTGTCATCGCCAATGTCTACGTCCGGTTCGATATCAATGATATCTTCGTGGTTATACGCTATAGTCAACTCATGCTCTTGATCGGTGATCACAAAACAATCTTCCGGCAAAAGTTCTACCTCAGCGACTGGTATGCGCCATTCACGCAGCCAGGAATAATCACAATGAACCGGATGATAGGACTGGAAACGCCATTGCAATTTCGGATCGAGCAGCTCTTTTTCATCGGGTGATCCATAGATCACCGGGCGGCCACCCAACGCAAATAGCTTTTCTTTACGAATACCTATGCCGTACGGCGCATACATTGGATCTAGGTACGGTCTAAAGACATCGAACATGCCCGCCAACATCGGGAATGGTGCTTCGGTAAAGCAGATCACGCCTTTACCGCCGATATCTTTCAACTTGCCATCATGCAAAATACTGACTAAAGTTTCAAACGCTTCTTTATTCTTGGTAAAATGATAGAGATAATCAGACAAGTCTTCGCGCTTCAGCCGGATATGTTCAACTGTTCGATTCAAAGCCATTACTTATGCAGCTAGCAGTTGGTGGTAACGTTGCAAAGCATTATCAGCGAGTTGACGCAGCTGATAAAGATCCTCATCTACTTTGTCCTGCTGAAAATGTTGGTAAAGTGCTTCGGTCAGCTTTGGATGGTTGTTGGCATTGAATATATTTCCCCAGGCCGTAAATAATGATTGGCTGCCCCATGCAATTTCTTCCGGCAGGAGTTTAAAAAAGATATCGTTCAGGACTTCATGCACTTCATTATATAACTGATAGAGTCGGTTGTTAGCGCAAAAATCACGTGTATCAAATTCCTGTTCATGTTTTTGCATGCCGATCCGGACTTCCAGCAGATCGTCAAGCGTCAACTTCAATTGATCTATGATAGTTTTCATATCACAAGATACGCAGTAGTTAAACCGATCGAAAAAAAAGTATTCCACATCTGTCGCAGTAGTCGCCAAGGCTCTGGGCGAGTAAGCCTGTCCACGGAGTGGTCGGGCGCGCGCGCAGGTTCTTCCGGAGCGGAGGCAGCTTACGCTCGTGCGGTAAGTCTGGCTATGGCGCGCTGGAGCGTTCTTTCGCCTTCGCCTTCGGCTTCGACGGCGCGGGCGTAGTTTTCGCTCCAGGTTTTGAGGTCTTTGTAGAATTGGGCGCCGGTTTTTTGGATCTTTTCGTCAATCTTCGGCGTAAACTGTGGGGTGAAGCTAAAACCCCAGCCGGGTTGGTGCTTCCTGATTTCCATGACTTCCGGTGCGCGCTTGCGGACGGCTGAGAGAAAATGGGTTCGGTCCATGCTGGCCGCGAACTCGATCATATGCTGGAACTTCAACATCGCTTTGGTGGGCTTCGGTTGTATAACCAATTCGGCTACAGGTGTCTCCGGTTCACTTTTTGGTGAAAGTTTGGCATCAATGCGGGTAAGCAACTCGATGACCTGGTCCAGTTTTTCTTCGATGCTCATTTGGTAAAGTTAGGCGGTGATTTTAAAAATAAAAAGCAGAAATTTACAGTAACAAAAAAAGGTGCATGATGAAAGCGATTGTGGTAACAGACCAAAATGCGGGATTGGCCGGGATGAAGCTGGTGGAATTGCCGGAGCCGTCGGCGGCAATCAATGACGTGGTGATTCAGGTTTATGCAGCGAGTATTACGGGAGACGAGTTGTCGTGGCCGTCGACCTGGACGGATCGTGCCGGGCATGACCGGACGCCATCGGTTCCGGGACATGAGCTGGCGGGTGTGGTCACCGCGCTGGGCTATGGTACGACGGGGCTGTCGGTGGGGCAACGGGTATTCGGCCTTCAGGATTGGTACCGGAATGGTTCGCTGGCCGAATATATCGCCATTGAGGCGCGCAACCTGGCACCGCTGCCGGACGAGGTGGATTTCAACGAAGGCAATGCGCTGGTGATGCCGGGCTTGACCGCATGGCAGGCGCTGTTTGATCACGGTCAGCTTCAGGCGGGGCAGAGCGTCCTCGTGCATGGCGCGGCTGGTATCGTGGGATCGATGGCGGTCCAATTAGCCCGTGAGGCCGGTGCGCAAGTGATCGGCACTGGCCGCGCTACACACCGTGAGTTGGCGCTTGGCTTTGGCGCAAATGAATTCATAGACCTTGACAAGGATACGTTGGAAAACATTGAGAAAGTCGATTTGGTGATTGATGTCCTCGGCGGCGACATCGCGAAGCGTTCTTTGGGTGTCATTCGTGCCGGCGGAAAACTCGTGACCGTTGCCGGGCCACTGGAAGCACAGGCTGACGGCGTTGCGGTGATTGACTTTGTCGTAGAGGCAGACCGCACGCAATTGATTGAGATAGCCGAGCGGTTCCATGAGGGTCGTTTGAAAACGAACACCGGACGAATCGTTACGATCGACGAGGCTATTGCCACTTATAACTCGGTCGACCGGGTTAAAGGCAAAACCATCGTACGCGTTTGCCAATAGCGCCGGGTTATTGAGTAGTGCGGAAACTTACACAGGTCAACCTCGAAAAACAAAAAATCCTATCCGAAAAACACCCTGGATGCGCTTCTCGATGGACATGCAGTAAGGCGAATAAAGGATAACTGCACACCACCAGCGTGAGGTAACAACTTTCCTGCCTAAAAAAAAATCAAAACTATCAATTCCAGATCGTACCAATTAATTCCTTGAAGCATTAGATATTATTGCACTCACCAGTAGTTAAAATTCATTCCGTTATTTTCCTCCTTAAAAGCAACTATCCACAAGTTGATATGCTTATCCATCAACCTAATGGTACAAACATCAAACCGCTCCAAAACCGCTTATTTTGGCAAGCAGGGCACAAAAATGGTGTGGATTTCGTACCATAGCGCTCACTGGAAATCACCATAACGCCT
>JABDBM010000094.1 GCA_013288685.1 Bacteroidota bacterium
AGGCCAAAAGGCGGTCCGGAAGAAAAATATTCTTTAAAACATGTCGTGCCACATTTGTCTGATTTATTAGGTCAGCAGGTTGAATTTGCTGATGATTGCATTGGTACGGAAGCCATCGAAAAATCGAAAGATTTAGGCAGGGGAGAGGTGCTTTTGTTAGAGAACCTGCGTTTTTATAAGGAAGAAGAAAAAGGCGACGTAGCTTTTGCAGAAAAATTGTCCAAACTGGGCGATATTTATGTAAACGATGCGTTTGGCACCGCACATCGCGCGCACGCATCAACGGCAGTAATCGCGCAGTTTTTCCCTAACGCTAAATATTTTGGGTACCTGATGGCTGCCGAATTGCAAAATGCCGAAAAGGTATTAGGTGGTGCAGTAAAACCATTTAGGGCTATAATGGGCGGCGCCAAAGTATCCGACAAAATTGAATTGATAGAGCGTTTGCTGGATAAGGTGGATAGCCTGATTATAGGCGGCGGTATGGCTTATACCTTTGCGAAAGCGCAAGGTGGCAATATCGGTAACTCATTAGTTGAAGCTGATAAGTTGGATTTGGCTTTAACCCTGATAGAAAAGGCAAAATCAAAAGGCGTAAATTTATTATTACCAACTGATTCGGTTATTGCAGATAAATTTGCCAATGACGCTAATACAGCGATTGCCCCTAATAAAGATATTAAAGACGGCTGGATGGGTTTGGATATCGGACCTGATTCGATAGCTGAATTTTCGAAAGTTGTTGAAGGTTCAAAAACCATATTATGGAACGGCCCGATGGGGGTTTTTGAAATGGAAAGTTTTGAAGCGGGCACCAAAGCAATAGCCGAGGCAGTAGTAAAGGCAACCGAAAACGGCGCATTCTCGCTGATAGGCGGTGGCGATTCTGCAGCGGCTGTAGCTAAGTTCAACTTTACACATGATGTGAGTTATGTTTCCACCGGTGGCGGTGCATTGCTTGAATACATGGAAGGCAAGGAATTGCCGGGAGTGAAAGCGATAAACGACTAATTGAATTTGGAATCCGATTTCGATTTATAAAAATCTGAAAACACCTAATCCTCTACGATCTCATTTCGACTGAGGTACGAAGGAGAAATCTTTACAAACATGCGTAAACGCCATGCCTAGTCCGCTATGTATGGCGTTTAGGTTTTCTCACTTTGTTCGAAATGGCATTTGGGGGTCGTAATATTATATCTTCAACAATTCGCCTAATCAACACGACCTCTCCCCACGTAACGATTTTGTTAGATAATCCCACCAACGGGGAAGTTATTTTATTTTATTCACTACTTTTAAAATCTTAAAATAATTAAATGAAGAAACTGATACTCTCTGCTTTAAGCCTCGTGCTTTTAGCCTCTGTGGCATTTGCACAGCCGGGCAATGGCGGCCCGGATGCCGCTTATGTAAAAGACAATTATGTAAAATACGAATACCAGATCCCGATGCGGGATGGTAAAAAACTGTTTACCTCCGTTTATGTGCCCAAGGATCAGTCGAAAACTTATCCTATTATGATGGACCGCACTTGCTACAGTGTGGCTCCGTATGGTGCGGATAAATTAAAAGGAAGCTTGGGCCCCTCATCCTTGTTTTTACATGACGGGTTTATTTTTGTTTACCAGGATGTACGCGGCCGCTGGATGAGCGAAGGTATTTATGAAGAAATGACTCCCGAAAAGGAAGTCCATAAAACAAATAATGATGTAGACGAGGGCACTGATACTTACGATACCATCGACTGGTTGCTGAAAAATATTCCGCACAACAATGGCAAAGTGGGTGTTTGGGGCATTTCATACCCTGGTTTTTATACCACTACGGCGTTGTTAAGCCGTCACCCGGCACTGGTTGCTGCATCGCCACAGGCGCCGATTGCTGATTTATATCGCGATGACGCTTTTCACAATGGCGCTTTTTTCCTGATTGCCAATTTTGATTTTTATCCGGGCTTTACCAACCGCCAGGATGACAAACCTACCCAACGCCGCGGCAACCGCCCTAACTACGATATTAAAGATGGCTACAAGTTTTTTATGGAAATGGGTAACATGAAAAACACGAATGACATGTACTATAAAGACACCATCCGTTTATGGAATGAAATGCTGGATCACCCCAACTACGATCAGCACTGGAAAGACCGCAACGTGCTTTACCACCTGCACGATATTAAAACAGCGGTGTTGGTTACAGGAGGATGGTATGATGCTGAAGATTTATATGGCGCTGTAAATACCTACAAAACGCTGGTTAAAGAAAACCCAACAACGCCCGTTTATTTTACCATGGGCCCATGGGTGCACGGCGGCTGGTCACGTGGTCCTGGGGACCATTTAGGCGACATTGACTTTGGCGCACAAACCGGCCCTTTTTACCGCGAAAAAATTGAATTTGCTTTCTTTAGTCATTACCTGAAAGGTACGGATACTGATATCCCTAAGGTGTCGACGTTTCAAACCGGGGTTAACCAATGGAAAACCTCCAGCGTGTGGCCGCCAAAGGACGCAGTTGAAAAGAATTTATACTTTTTGCCGGGTGGTAAACTTTCCTTTGATGCCCCTGCTGTTGAAAGTGCTGAGGATTCATTTGTATCAGACCCGAATAAGCCCGTTCCTTTTTACGCTAACATTACCGATGGCATGACCCGCGAGTACATGACCGGCGACCAACGCTTTGCCGAACGCCGCCCCGATGTGTTAACCTACCAAACCGCAGTATTGGATAAAGATGTAACCATTGCCGGTAATATATGGGCCAACCTTAAAGTATCGACCACTGGTACCGATGCTGATTGGGTGGTAAAAGTAATTGACGTATATCCCGATAGCGCAAAAAACAACCAATGGAGCAAGGATACTTATATGTCGGGCTATGAGCAGATGGTGCGCAGCGAAAGCATGCGCGGTAAATTCCGTAATGGATTTGATAAACCAGAACCATTTGTGCCCGGTAAAGTAACCCCCGTAAATTTTGAACTACAGGATATACTACACACCTTTAAAAAGGGGCATAAAATTATGGTACAGGTGCAAAGCACCTGGTTCCCGCTTATTGACCGTAACCCGCAGGTGTTTGAAGATATCATGAAAGCGAAAAACACCGACTTTAAAAAGGCAACCCATAAGGTTTATACCTCGAAAGAAAATCCGAGCTTTTTGAAAGTTAGGGTGATAGAATAGGGTTGGTTTTGAGGGGGATTAAGATTTGTCAACTTTGAAAGTTGACAAATCTACTCCTTTTGAACTAAACGGATTTATTAGCGCAACTTAGATTTGACATCAAGAAGAAGCTTTATTAAAACATCGGCAATAGCGGGAACCGGCCTTATAGCATTACGGATTCCCGCTGTTTTTGGCGCCGGGCAATCCCCGGTTTTGGCTAATTTATACACCTTAAGCTATTCCCTTTTGCAGCAGTGGGCTGCTGCATTACTCAATTTACAGATTACCGATGCCACGCATACCGATGACTATGGCGGCATTTGGTGCCCGGCGGACAAGGTAGTTCACGGCAGGGTAGGGGACACTATTTATCCATTCTTTTACTTAGCCGAAAAAACCGGGGACCATAAATATATTGATGCCGCAGTTTTATTATACCGCTGGATGGAACGCAGGGTTAGCCAGCCTGATGGCTCGTGGTTAAACGATCC
Organism: Bacteroidota bacterium; assembly: GCA_013288685.1. Taxonomy (GTDB): domain Bacteria; phylum Bacteroidota; class Bacteroidia; order Sphingobacteriales; family Sphingobacteriaceae; genus Mucilaginibacter. Next base: position 3,662 of record JABDBM010000094.1, read on the forward strand.
GGTTAAAGATTCATGGAAAGGGATCACCGTATTCGGGGCAATTGCTTTGGCCGAGGCTGTAAAAAATCACGGCCAATTGATGGATACACAATTTAAGAATGACGTAACCGCCCGTTTAAAAAAAGCCGGAGATTTTATTTACAGCTATTTTAATATTGATTATGGCAATATCAATTACCCGGTAACTGCATCGTACGGTTTATCGTTGCTGGGCGAAATTTTAGATGTCCCTCAGTTTAAAGCACGAGGAAAGGAACTGGCGCACCAGGCGCTGCAATTCATATCAAAAAAAGATGGATTTTTATATGGCGAGGGCGACCCCTATTATCAAACCAGTAAAAAAGGCTGTTTTTCGGTTGATTTGGGTTATAATGTTGAGGAATCGTTACCCGCGTTGGTGCTTTATGCCCGGTTAGCCAATGATACGGAAGTGCTGGAGGCTGTTACCCGCAGTTTACAAACGCACATGGAGTTTATGCTTCCCGACGGCGGATGGGATAATAGCTGGGGTACCCGCAATTATAAATGGACCTATTGGGGTAGCCGCACATCCGATGGATGCCAAACGGCTTACGCTCTACTGGCCAATCGCGATGAACGCTTTTACAAAGTGGCGCTTAAAAATACGGAGTTGATGCTGCAGTGCACCAAAGGTGGTTTGCTGTATGGAGGTCCGCAATACATTGCGCATGAGGTGACCCCATGTGTACACCATACATTTTCGCACATCAAAGCCCTAACTACAATTTTGGAATATGGTGATGCCAAAACAACCATAAATACCGAAAGATTGACGCTTCCGCGCGAAACTGCGTATGGTAGAAAGTTTTTTGCGGATATACAAACCTGGTTGATAGCAAAAGGAAATTACAGAGCGACCATTACGGGTTACGACCGCGAATACAAAAAAACAACTAACGGACATGCAAGCGGCGGTGCGCTCACCATGCTATGGCATCAAAAAGCCGGACCGCTGATGGTTGCCAGTATGAACGATTACCAGTTGTACGAGGCTCACAACATGCAGGTTGACGATGACCCGTTCCCGATGCCGCTAACCCCCCGCATCGAATTAAAACTGAATGATATTACTTATATGAATATCAGCGACCTGAGTGCTGACATCAGTGTTGAGGAAAAAGACGGGCAGCTCATAGCAACTACTCACAGCAAACTGGTTGATAAAAACCAGCAAAGCCCTGCATCCGGAGAAGTAAATTGTGTGGTATCTTACAGTTTTACCAGTGAAAAGGTGATACTAAAGTTTAGCCATGATGCGGGTGAGCATGATGCGGCGATTAAAGTCATTTTTCCGGTTATTGCCAAAGCCTCATCAAGTGTTGATGTTTTGACTGATAACAGTTTACGGGTCAGCAATGAATTATCTATAATAAAAATCTCCACCAATCATCCTATTAAACAGCTACCAACCAGCAATGGCCGGGTGTTTAATTACGTGCCGGGTTTTGAAGCTGTGCCGTTTTATATAGAGAGGAATGAGGCGGTGATTGAGGTGGAGGTGGTTTGAGTGTTAGTAAGAAATCAAACTATTCCTTAATATTATCCTGAATTGTTATTGCCGTATCTGTGCCTGTTATCAATGTGTCGGCGAAAATTAAATGATACTGGCCGTTTTTGCTGCTTAACACGCCATAATAGGTTTTTTGTTGACGATATAAGTAAACATTATTGCCATTGCTGCTCCAGGTAGATGTGTTGGAAGGTTCCGTTGGGTAACCCACATATACGCTGTTGTATAGGGTATGAGTGGGCAAAACGAAACAGGTATCCGTGCCGGTATAGTTATATACCTCGGTATTATCAGCATTAAATGTTATGATGTTGCTTTTGAGGCAGGGATACTGCCCGGCGGTTACATTTATAGCAGCAAACGCATTAGTTTGGAATTGATACAATGTCCACTTACCAACAATATTTGCGTTGACGGTATCCGGTTTTTTTTCTTTTTTGCAATTAACAAGCGTTAACACAATTAATAAAAGAGGAAGTATTTTTAATCGCATCTTTACTAAATAATTGATAGTTAAAGCTATCGAAAATTATTTGTTAAAGTGCAACAAAAACAAGTACTATCGAAAATCGTGGGTTTTATTGTTATTCCTCATTTTGCCAAATAAAACTTCTCCCAAAAATCCTCCGATTTAAACAATACACCCGAGCCTTGTTCGCCGCCTTGTACAGCGTGGTTGCCGCCACCTCCACCTCGTCCGCCATGCCCGCCGCGGCCACCGCCCATGCCGCCGCCGCCACGTCCTCCGCGGCCGCCACCAGAGCCACCCTCTTGCCCGCTGCCTTCGCCCGGTGCTTTTTTAGTGAGGCCGTTTATTTTAAAGTTAAACGCCCATTCGTTTTTGGCGGGGATAGTAGCATGTAAAAAACTTATCGGAATAGCCATTTCGATAACCAGGCGATCTTTATCATCGTAATTGATATCGGCACGGATGCCGTAGGTATTTGATGTGGTGATCATATCACCTTCAATATCCGCTTTAAAGCCCTCAACTTTTATCCCCCGCAGGGTGCTTAGTTTTTCCTGTTCCAGCTCGTCTTGCTGTTTTAGTGTAGACTCTGCATTTTTTAAGGCTTCGGCAGTTGATGTATTACCCGTATTTACGGGGTAGGTTAAACTAAAGGTTTCCTTCTTTTTGCCTTTCGGATCGATACTAAAAGTAAGGCCCGCCTTTAATACCCGGGTTTGTTGTGACAGATCAGTGATTCTTACCGCCATGTAAAGCGTGTCGGAAGTATTTGCGAGGGAAAAATTAAGCGCTTTTTCTGCGTTATAATAGCTCAAACTGTCGCCCCATTCTTTAATATCGCCATCAATCACAATTTTTTGGGGAGGCGCTTGCAGGGTAATTATAGGATCTTTACTGGATTGAGCGTGGCTTATAGTAACCGATGTTACCAGGGAAATGGCAATAGCCAGGCAGGGGAAATATTTTTTCATGTACTTATTAACGAAGGGGTATTTTAAAGCTAAGTTGTTACGCGCTGCGATAGATTTCGCTCTCTTAAAACACAATTCTACCACTTTTATTATTCTTTTTGAGTAATTTTGTTTTACTTATGTCAACCGAAGTACAGGAAGAAACGCTTACCCTTGAGGAGATACTGTCAAGTCTGAAAGAACTCCACCGCCTAATTTTATGGAATGACGATTTCAATACTTTTGATCATGTGATATTTTGCATGATGAAGTACCTGGACTATACAGAAAATCAAGCTGAAAAAATAGCCTGGAAGGTGCATAACGAAGGTAAATGCGCCATACTGGAAGGTTCGTTTACTGAAGTAGAGGTTTACCGTAAAATATTACAGCAGGAAGGGTTGACGGTTAGCGTAGAATAGAATAAGAGGCAGTTGGGAGTAGCAGTAGCAGTTTTTTGAACTGCGAGAACCTTCGAGGTCCTAACTACTGCCACTCTACACTGCTACTGCCCACTATAGGCACTTATACCATATAATTCCATCCATGCACATCAGGTGCATCGCCATAGCGGATGGCGTTTAATGCTTTTAACATTTTTTGAGAAAACTCGCGGGTTTGCGGATCGCTCAGGAAATATTCTTCGCCTTCGTGGCTTATTGAACCTACCGGCGCAAGGGTTGCTGCCGTGCCGGCACCAAAAGCATCGGTTAATTTGCCGTTTTTAGCACCCTCAATAATTTCGGCAATAGAAACGCGACGTTCTTCAACTGGCATTCCCCATTCACGGGCCAGTGTTAGTACGGTATCGCGCGTAACGCCATCTAAAATGGTATCGCGGGTTGATGGGGTAATCAACGTTCCATCCAATACAAACATTACGTTTGCTGCGCCCATTTCTTCAATATATTTATGATCCTTAGCATCTGTCCATATCAGTTGGTCAAAACCTTCTTCGGTAGCTTTTTTGGCGGGATACATACTGCCACCATAATTACCCGATGATTTGGCATAACCCATACCACCTTCGGCGGCGCGGGTAAAATGCGTTTCTATCTTTACTCTTAATGTTTTTGAAAAATAGGGGCCAACGGGGCAAAGCAATACCATGTAACTATAAGTAGTTGACGGCGCAACACCTAAAAAGCGGTCGGTCGCAAACATAAATGGCCGGATGTACAGCGAATGGTTTGCCTGCGCAGGTACCCAATCGCGGTCAACGTCAATTACGGCAGCAATGCTTTGTAAAAATATTTCTTCCGGCAGCGTTGGCATACACAAACGCTCGGCCGATTTGTTAAAACGTGCGGCATTTTTATCCGGGCGGAAAACAGATACCTGTCCGTCTGCATGTTTATAAGCTTTTATGCCTTCAAAAAACGATTGTCCGTAATGCAATGATGAAATAGCCGGGCTAAAACTAATATCCCCGTAAGGGACCACCTGTAAATTTTTCCATTCTCCATCAGCATAATCAGCCACAAACATGTGGTCGGTAAATATTTTGCCAAATGGTAAATTGTCGAAATCCGTTTCATTTAAACGGGAGTGTTTAGTTTTTGTGATTTTGATGTCCAGCGTCTCAGTCATGGCCTTAAATGTTTATAATCGAAAAATCGCAATTTAGGATTTTTATAGCTAATATTTTAGTTATCAGGTATGAATTTCTGCATTTTAAACGATTGGATGACAAATGGAGGCGTTTTCTTTGTAAATTTGTATAATTGTAAAAAGGAGGAAAGGCAATGGACAAGAAGAATATGAAGACAATTGCATCGGAACACCGCCCGTTTGCTAACTTAAAGTCATACTCGGTTGAAGAAATATTGGCGGCTGGCGGCACAACCGCTTTTTCCGAAAAAATGGGTAAAAGCTGGGATGATCTTTCCGATATATTAAAAAACGCACCTAAAGACGCATTTCTCACAGATGAGGAATTTGAGGATGCTCTAAAAACGTTGAATGCCAGCAAGTAATTATGAGAAAAGTGGATTTATCAAAGGGTGCAGATACCAACTTTTTAAAATTCAAATCGTATTCAGTTGATCAAATAATGGCCGCTGATGGAACTACTAAATTTGAAAACAAAATTGGTAAAAATCCAGAGAACATTATCAAGCGATTGGAGAAATTGTCTAAGGAAGATTTTATTACAGACGAAGAAGTTGAAACTGCCTTAAAAATGTTGAAAGCGAGTAAATGAACCTTTTATTTGATACCAATATTCTCGTATTTCTGATTAAGCATCCAAATTTCAAAAAATTAACGGATATTATAAATCCGGATAAAAGGAAAATACTAATATCTATAGTTTCTGTTGGCGAATTGAGATCTATTGCGTTGCAGAATAATTGGGGAGATAAAAGATTACAGGTTGCCGAAAATATTTTAGGAATTGCCTCCTTGGTTGAAATAAGTGAAACCATGGCGGGCGCTTACGCCGCAATCGATGCCTACTCCCAACGCCGCAACCCCCGAATAACTAATTATCCATTCACCACGCCGCGAAACATGGGCAAAAATGATTTATGGATTGCCGCAACAGCATCCCTGCTCGGCTTAAAACTGGTAACTACCGATGCTGATTTTAATCACCTGCACCAAACATTTTTAGAAGTGCAGGTTTTAAGGCCAGAATTATTTAAGGCGAAATAGTCAGTATTTAAATATCTTTCAAAACCTTTTCCACCCAGCCCTTACCCCATTCCTCAACTTCCAACTCACTCCACAAACCTGGGTAAAATATCCGCTTCTGAAATCTCGGAGGCAAATACTTTTGCCAGTTGGTGCCGCCGGTAGCTTTAATCTCCTCCGGTTCGCGATTAAGGTAACGCACGGCCGATTTATAATGCGATAGCGGCCAGTTAACGTTCACATTTATATCCAATTGCTTCAGTTCATTTTCCAATGCAATAGTTGATTCTCCGTTATTTTTAAACCGGATAAACAAAGCATTAAAATTGAGCAGGATGTTTGCCTTGGCTAAATCGATAAAAGTTTTGGCGTATTTTTTTTCGAATTGTTTAAGCGTTAAAGTCTTTTTACCGGTTGAAAGTTCGGTTGCGCCAAACTTCCAATACAGGTATTCAAACTGTTCGTTTATAGTGGCGCCCCGTAATTCTTCCCGTTTATCCTTTGCTACCAAATTAATAAAATCAGTAGCGAATATCTCAATCATCCGGTATTGTCCCGATTGAAAGCCGCTGGCCGGTAATAACGACATCCGGAATTTTAAAAACTGTTCTTTCTCCATCCCATCAACCATAATTTCGAACGATTGGGTTAGCGCCTCAAAATACCGGTTAATGCGTTTTAAGCGGGCGGTAAAAAACTCAACGGTTAAAAGCTGCGCTTCGCTGATTTGTTTACACTCGTGCAGGGCCAGCTTAAAATATAGCTCAGTTATCTGGTGATAAATAATAAATATCTCCTCATCCGGGAATGGTGTTTTTGGGTTTTGCAGACTTAACAGGGTATCCAGATGGATATAATCCCAATAGGTTAAAAAATCGGCATACAATAAACCATCCAGGTACGATGTCATATCCTGGCCCATTGCCTCATATTTTTCCTGCAGCCGTTCCAGGCGCTCTTCAATTTCGGGCGAAAAATGCATGGGGCAAAGGTAGTAAGAAGTAGTAAGTGTTGAGCCGGAAGTTTTATGCTGAGATCGAAATTTATTTTCAACCAAAACATTTCCCTCAAAACTTGTTATTACCTTTACATAACCAAATCCATTACCCACCATGACGATCAACAAAATACTTATCGGAATTGACGATAGTAAATATGCCGAACACGCTGCTGAATACGGCTTTGATATTGCCCGTAAATTTAATGCCGCCGTTGGTTTGGTAAATATTGTTGAACCTATATTAATGCCGCAAATGTCAGGCGGTATCGACCCTATTGGTACAATGCCCCAGGTAAGCAGTGGCATTGAAGAGGTGGAGATGCTGGACATTCAAAAAAGCCAGTCGGAAAATATTGTCGATCGTACGATACAGAAGCTTGCAGGTGATTTAGAGGTAACTCATTTTACCGAATACGGATCGACTGCAGATGGTATTATTGATTGCAGCAAAGAATTTAATGCCGATCTTATAGTTATAGGTACCCATAACCGTACCGGCCTGGACCGCCTGCTAATGGGCAGCGTTGCAGAGCACGTAGTGCGGCATTCAAAAGTGCCGGTGTTGGTGGTGCCGTTTAAAGAGTCCGAAAGTCAGTAAAGTCGGAAAGCCCGAAAGACAAAAAAAGGGAAAATAATCTTTCGGACTTCCAAACTTTTCCGCCTAATATAACAGCCTGAATTTAATGGTTTGTTCAATAGCTTTCAGCTCATTGAGCACGCTGGTATCGTAGCCTGTATTCACATCGGTAATAACATAGCCTATTTGTGCGTTGGTGACCAAAAATTCGCCCACTATATTCATGTTATGGCGGGCAAATACGTCATTTATTTTGGCCAATATCCCTGGTACGTTTTTGTGGATGTGGATTAAACGGTGAGCATTGTTTACGCGAGGCGGCTGCAAATCGGGGAAGTTACAACTGGTGTGGGTTTTCCCTTCATTCATAAAAGCCATTACCCTTTTAGGGATAAAGTCGTCATTACGTGGGTTATGCTTGGGGTCGTCGAAAATGATGATACCGTTTTCACATGCCGCTTCGGCTAATTTCTTATTGCTGATCTTTCCAAAAATCCCAATTACTTTCAGCCTGCCTGCGTTTTGCAACTGTTCAATAGTTGGCTGGCTGGCCTCATCGCAAAACAATATGCCCGCTTCTTCTAAGTACTTCTCCTCAATGGTATCGCGCTGGCGAATATTATAACCCTCCTTACGCATTTGTGCAAGGGCCTCCTCTTCCACTTCGCCCACTACCAGGCATTTAATGCGGTTTTTGGGGTATGATATTGCCCTGGGCAATTTATTGATATACAAAAACTCATCAAAGCTGGGTGTAATATGATCCGCCTTTTCGGTTACCGATTTACGTTCAATATTCTCTGTAAAGGCAAAAAACTTTTTGATCATCCCCGATTCCTTCAACTGGAAATCCGAATAGCCATCGCCAATACCAAAAATTTCGCCTGGCAGGTTAAGTTCTTTCAGTAGTTTAACCTTACCTCCTTCCTGCGAAAGGGGGTTTTCGCGGTCATAGCCTATAATGTTGCCGCCCTCATCAAAAACAAAGGTGTTGGCGTAAATATTTTCATTTTTTATATGATATTCGGTAACAACAGGAATAATAAACTCCTTGAACCCGCCTGATACGATGAGCACTTCATCGGCATGGTTTTTAAAAAATATAGTATTGCGGCTAAATGAGGTGGATACTTTCTTTTTGAGATGGGTAACCAGTTGTTTTAAATGCTCGCGGTTAGCCTGTAGCAGTTTTACACGGTTTTCCAGGCTTTGGGTAAACGATAGTTTACCCTCCATCGAAGCGTTAGTCAAATCTTCAATCTGTTTGTAAATCAGTTCCCTGTCGGGATGGTTTTTTAAGGATATGCGGGCCAGTTCGTCCAGGGCTTCAACCTGTGTAAACGTACTATCGAAATCTATTATAAAGTATTGGTCCATTATTTTTTGATGTGCAGATATGTCTGCCATTTGGCAGATGCAAAGGTGCGAATTTTTCGGATTGATTTTTTTGATTATTATTAAGTTGATAGGATGAGTAGGATATATAAAAAACAAACGCAGGGAGCATTTTTGCAATACAGACTTGAGTTACGTATATTTAACGGATAAACAGCCCGTTATATTTAATAAACACAAATTATTGCCAGCCTCAATGGAACCTCACGTTTTTTACACCCAAAACGCCCCGCTCCCTAACTCATTTGTCCCACAGGCAGTAATAGCAGGCAACCTCATATTTGTATCAGGAACCGCGGGTGGTGATCCCGGAACCGGCAAGCTCATCAGCCCAAATTACGAAGCCCAGGTTAAACAGGCATTTACTAATTTAAAAACCATTTTAGAGGATGCGGGTAGTTCCATGGATAAAGTTGTAAAAATAACCGCATTTATGGTATCAGGGGAGGATCCGGATTTTTCTATAATAAACAGTGTTTATGCCAGTTTTTTCCCGGGGCATAGGCCTGCGCGCAGCGCGCCGCAAGTGATGCCGTTCCCCGGCGGCATATTGTTTTCGGTGGAGTGTATTGCGATAATATAACGGGCTCATTGTAAATCGGTTATTTCTTTTAAAGCAAATTGCATTCGTTCACAGAATGCAATTGTATTTTGGTTCAAACTTACCTCTCTTTCAAAGTCCACATTTTGCATATTTAATATGAATTGGACTTTCTTCTTCAATATTAATGTTATTCTATTGTGTGTATCATTTTTGTTACCTTGGTAAACTGCCTGCATTCTCCACCTTTTGTACTTTAATTGTTACAATTTATCGGTTCCTGATAATCAATAATCGTTTGTTTCTTAAATAAAAAGCAATTAGTTTGCAAGTTGTTTAACTATTAACTAACGCAAATTTGATATGAAGAATTTTTTCTCATTATTTTTATTGGTGCTACTCTGTTCGGGCCTCGCCTTTGGGCAAACGAGGGACATATCCGGCACAGTTAAAGACGACGACGGACTACCCATCCCCGGCGCAACCGTCAAAATTAAAGGCACAAAGCTGGCCACTGCCACCAATGGCGCAGGTGCTTTTAAAATTAACGCCCCCACAAACGCAATTTTAATTGTTAGTTCAATAAGCTACCTCAGCAAAGAAGTTGCTGTGAAAGATGCTGTTGACGGAATTACTATTGTTTTAAAATCAGACAATTCTATATTAAACGAAGTGGTGGTAACCGCCCTTGGTGTTAAAAGGGAGAAAAGAACGCTAACTTATGCTACGCAAGAAGTAAGCGGCGCAGCCCTGGTTGATGCAAAACAGGACAACCTGATCAATGCCATAGCGGGTAAGGTTGCCGGTGTTCAGGTTACCAACTCAAGCGGTATGCCAGGCAGTTCGTCTCAAATTTTAATCCGTGGCAATAGCTCGTTGTTTGGCGATAACACCGCTTTAATAGTTATTGATGGCGTGCCGGTTGATAATGGCGAAGCCGGTAACCCGGGAGGCCCGTTAGGCAATGGTGGTACCACTAACCGTGGCGGCGATATTGACCCTAACATTATCGAAAGCATTAACGTGCTTAAAGGCGCTGCGGCTACAGCCTTGTACGGCTCGGCCGGTTCGCGCGGTGTGGTTTTAATTACTACCAAAAACGGAGCTGGTCATGGCGCTAAGCCCGTTATTAATTTCAGCACCAGCTATTCCTTCGAAAATCCTATCCTGCCAAAATTTCAGGACCAATATGCGCAAGGTTTAAACGGAGTTTATGTGAATGGTAACGTAGAGGGTAACTATAGCAGTTACTCGTGGGGGCCGCGTATTGATACCTTAAAAGTGAATGGCGTACCGGTACAAAAAAGAAATAATGTTAAAGATTTTTTTAAAACCGGCCATACAACCGACAATAATTTAAGCATTAGCGGCGGCGGCGATAAATCAAATTACCTGGTTTCGTACTCTTACTTAAGAACTGACGGAACAGAACCTACCACCAATTATATTAGGAATTCATTGTTTACCAAATATAGCACTAAACTGGCAGATAACTTAACCTTAACAACGCAGTTTAATTTAGTGAGTTCTGATAATCATCGTTTACTGGAAGGCAATGGGTTGTCAAATCCGCTTTGGACTATTTACGCAGCTCCTATTTCATGGAATCCGCTGCCAACAACCAATCCCGACGGATCACAACAACTTTATCGTTTATCAAGAAATAACCCCTACTGGTTGGTTGCTAATACAGGGCTACAGGATAACACTGATCGCGTTATACCTGCCGTTAACCTCATCTATACACCATTAAAATGGTTAACTATTACTGAAAGATTAGGTGCTGATATGTATGTAAACAATACAGACTATCACGAAAACACAGGTGTTGTGGGCGGCGACGGTTTGGGACAGTTATTTACCCGCGACAATCAATTTGCGCAATTTAATAACGATTTGATTATCGAGGCGAGGAAAGACTTAAGCAAAGATTTAACCATCGACGCCATATTAGGTAACAACATCTATTCGCAATACACCAGCAGCAATTATGTTCATGGTGCCGATTTATCCGTACCTGGTTTTTATAATATCAGTAATGCCAATAGTGTAACCGCTTCTTACGGTTCGTATTTAAAAAGGAAATTAGGATTTTACGGACAGGCTAACCTGGAGTATAAAAGAATGTTGACATTGGCGGTAACCGGCCGTTACGATGGTACATCGGTTTTAACAACCGATAAACAATTTTATCCTTACGGGTCGGCAAGCGCAGGCTTTATTTTCACCGAACCATTAGGCCTATCTCAAAACAGCATCTTCGATTTTGGCAAGATAAGAGTTTCGTACTCTGTTGTTGGTAATGATGATGTAGGCCCATATTCGCTTTCCAATCCATATTACCAGGCAGGGGGCTTTCCTATCAGTGGTCAAAACGGGTTTCAGTTAACTAACACTACCGCCTTCCCGCTTAAAAACGAAAACATCAAGGAATTTGAAATGGGACTGGAAACAAAGTTCTTTCGTAACAGGCTTTCCCTTGATATTACTTACTACAATAAAATCAGTTCTGATTTGTTGTCGCCAGGTACGCCAATTGCTCCATCAACAGGCTTTGTTGCTGCCAGTTTAAACTCGGGTTCAATCAGAAACCGCGGTCTTGAAATTGTGTTAAATGGTCAGCCAATTAAATCAAAAGATTTTAACTGGGATATTGGCTTAAACTTCACCAAAAACAAGAACGAAGTGTTAAGCCTGGCGCCGGGTATTCCTTACCTTCAGTTCGGAGGATTTGTAAACCCTGGTATATTCGCCTACCCTAACCAGCCTTATGGCGTAATATATGGTACGCATTTTCTGCGTAATGCCAGCAATCAGTTGTTGTTAAGTGATGCAGGTTATCCGCAAATTGCCAACGGCCTTGGCCCAATTGGTAATGCCACGCCAAAATTTATTGCCGGTATGACCAATACATTTAATTACAAATCATTTGTGTTCTCTTTTGTATTAGATTGGAAACATGGTGGCGATATATTAAACCTTGATAACCATTACCTGTTTGTTTATGGTACACCAATTGTTACCGAAAACAGGGGGAGCTCAAAAGTATTCCCTGGTATTATCGAAAGCACAGGCAAAGCAAATACTACATCCGTTATACTAAGCCAATCTTACTATACTAATTTGTTGGCAGCTGTCGATGAATCGTCGGTAGAAGACGGATCGTACATCAAGGTGCGCCAGGTATCATTGGGCTATAGCTTCGGCTCGTTTTTAACCGGTAAAGTGGTTAAAAAATTAACGCTTACCGTAAGTGGCACCAACTTTATCCTGCATAAAAACTATACAGGTTCCGATCCGGAAGTTAGCCTGGACGGTAGCGGCAATGGCCAGGGGTTTGCCAACTTTAATGTGCCTACAAATAGCAGTATCATTATTGGTTTAAAAGCTACACTTTAATAACATACAAAAGAAAACTAAGATGAAAAAAAATATAACCATAATAATTACAGCATTTTGTATCCTGTTAATTGGTGCGGGCTGTAAAAAGTTTCTTGATATAAACAAGGATCCTAACCACACCCTTAGCGTAAGTGAATCGCTGCAATTAGGTCCTATCGAAAAAACAATGGCTGGTAATACAGTTGTTGGGCTTTGTGGTGTTGATGCCGCTTATTGGACCCAGCAGGTATCCATAAATCAACCAACACCAACTGCCGAAACTTACGAGATATTCCCGGCCGACGTGGATGGTACCTGGAGCTATAGCTTGTACCCGGCTACATTTCAAAATCTGAAGATTATGATTGCGCAGGCTGAGGCCGCACATCATTATCAATATGCAGCAATTGGTAAAGCATTATATGCATTTAATTTAGCCGTTGCTACTGATTTCTGGAATGATATTCCCTATTCGCAAGCCAACAATTTAGCATTTTCAAAGCCAAAGTATGATAGTCAGCAGTCTATTTACCACGCGGTGCAATCTCTGTTAGACAGCGCTTTGTATTACGCTCAAAAACCAGCCAGCGCCATTGCGCCGTCTACAGATGATTTTATTTACGGTGGTGATATGACCCTTTGGACAAAATTTATCTATACCCTTAAAGCAAGGTATTACATGAGGTTGACTAAGGCCCCCGGCCATACCGCAGCTGCCCAGGCCGACAGTGCCCTGGCCGCATTGCAAAATGGATTTGGTGCTAACAGTGATAATGCTTCCATTGCTTATGCAGGAAGTGCGAACGATCAAAACCCATGGTATGGCGGCACATTACCTGGCGCCGGTGGCGTGGTAGTGGCTAAAAACCTGGTTGACGGCTTAATTGCAAATAATGATCCGCGCTTGCCGGTTATTGCCAATCTTAATTCAGGCGGAACTTACAGCGGACGCCCATCAGGTGCCGATCCTGTGCCCGATTATACTGTGTTTTCTACAATAGGTGTTTTCTTTGGTGGCTCAAACCCGGTAAATAGCAACGATCTTTCGGGCGCTGCGGCACCGCTTATTGTGGCTACTTATAGTGAAGCATTGTTTTTGAAAGCCGAAGCTACCTTTATAAAACAAGGCGCTGCCGCTGCTGCACCAATTTACCAGGCAGCTATCGCTGCTAATATGGCACAATTGGGTATTAGCGCTACTGATCAAAACACTTATATAGCGTCGCGCCCGGTATTGACAGCAGCTAACGCCATGCAGCAAATTATTGGCGAAAAGTATATTGCCGATTTCCTTTCGGTTGAGGCGTATGATGATTGGAGACGCACAGGCTTCCCTGTATTGCAATTGGCGCAAAATCCATTTGTTAATTACATTCCAAGGCGTTGGCCATATCCATCCAGTGAACTGCTGGCAAACCCTCAGCCGCAGCAATCAGCAACAACTGCTGATCATGTTTGGTGGGATGCTCAATAATTGGTTAATTATATATAGATAAACAAAAAGCGGATCGGAGATATTCTCCAATCCGCTTTTTGCTTTTATGGTTTATAAAGCAGGAGTTTGCGCCAATATCCTCAACTCCTTCGGAAAGTAGTTATTCACTCTATTAGGCAATAACTTTGCCCAGCCAAGCGGCTGCCCTTCATAATTCATCAGGCTCCAGCCTTTTTCATTAGTATTAATATCTATTTGCTCACGCCGCAAGTATTGTATAGCCTCAGTATATGTTAATTCGGTTTGTAGTACCATACCCTTATTAATATACAGGCTCAACGCCAACTCATGATCCGGTATCAAATCCTTCCCCATTAACTTGCCAATTCTCACCCCCGATTTTTTGATATACAAATGCCGCTGCAAAGTATCCAGGCTTTCTTTATGCGTACGGCTTATCGCCAGCCAGTCATCAGCTACTTTATTATAATACCACTCGCCTGGGGCATTAATATATTCCTTCACCAGTTCTATTTCAAGCAAAGCTAATTTCTGATGGCCTTTTGCTTTAAAGGATGGTAATTCATCAGTTTGCCCCTTCTTTTTTAAACAAGCAGCAAACAACCCTTCGCCTTTTACCGTACCGGGATAAAAGCGATAGCCCCATGCCTTATGCACTGGTGATTCAGTTTCAACAATTCCCCACTCCTTATATATAGGTATGCGCAGGCTCTCCAATTCAAATTCGCTGCATAGCCAGTCCAGTATATCCTCGTTTTCCTGGTGCGAATAAGAGCAGGTACTATATATAAGGTATCCGTCTTCTTTCAATGCCGGATAAATATCGGCCAGTATCCGCTCCTGTCGCTGATGGCACAGGTTCACATTGGCCTCCGACCACTCATTCATTGCCTGCGGATCTTTCCTGAACATTCCCGAACCAGAGCAAGGCGCATCAACCAGCACGATATCGAAAAAGCCGCTTAGCCTGCTAAAATCCCTTGGGTCGTTATTGCTTACTATAGTGTTGGCCGTTCCCCAACGATTAAGGTTGTCGCACAACGGGGGGACACGGGTTTTTATAATTTCATTGGATACCAAAAGGTCATCACTGTGTATGGCAGAGTTAAGGAGTGTACTCTTACCACCTGGGGCGGCACATAGGTCCAATATTTTTACAGGTTCATCTTGGTTTGGCCTTACTGTATGAAGGATATGATCAATAAACATGGATGATGCTTCCTGTACATAATAGCACCCTGCATGAAAAAGCGGATCGAACGTAAATGACGGCCGCTCATCCAGGTAACGCCCCTCCGGGCACCAGGGCACCTGTCCGTTTGTATTTATAGGCGCCGGTTTAAATGGATTTAGCCGTATGGAAGTAGGCGATGCCATGTCCTGATGTGCGGTCAGGAACTCTTCAGCTATAAAGCCGGGCTCCCCTGATATTGAATCCAGGAAATGCGCAGGGAAATTGTAGGT
>JABDBM010000095.1 GCA_013288685.1 Bacteroidota bacterium
TATTCGCTGCTTTCAATACCAGCGGCGTTTTTATGGCGGCTATCAAAGTCGTACGATCCGCAAAAGTAGTCTTCTGTTCCGGTTCCGTTGATGGTGGGGAATTTAGTGTCTCCATCCATAAAGAATTTAATCTCGCCTTCGCCCCACCATCCGTTTTTGTTGGAGCCATAAGCGAGGTACGTGCCTACATATTGCCCCTTGCCTTTAATACTATCCACCAATACATAATCCTTTTTTAATGGCAGCGGATTTACGCGGCGAAACTGTGCATGAAAATATCCGGCGTCTTTGGGGACATCGGTAAGGGTGTAGTCAACCTGGTAATACAGTACCATATCTTCGTTATCGATATTTTCCATAGTGATGCGGCATTTTTTGCGGAAAGGCATGGGCCAGTAGCAATTAAATGCACTGCCGGGGTTTACCACCACCGCCAGCGATTGCAGCGGCGAATATTTGCCCCATCCCATACAAAAAAAGTCGCCAACCGGCGCTTCAACCGACGGCGTAGCTTCGTCATCCCAATAAAAACGGATGATGGAATAACGCCAGTTTCCGGTGGGCGTCATCCAGATGTGTTGAATAGCACCCGAGCCATCTATTTCCGCCACAGTATAAGTGGTATGTTTTTTTATCACCACACTGGGGCTCACCTTCCAGGTTTGGCCCAATTCCCTGGACGGGCCAGCTCCGGTTCCCGTGGTAGCCATGCCACCCTTTCCCTTTTCACCATTAAAATTTTCAGGACCGGGTTTGTGCGTCAGACATACGGTACAAATTACCCAGGTTAACCCCTAAACCGTTAAATTTTTCCTGTGCAGTGGCCGACAAAGAAACAATGGCAACCGCCAGAAGCATTAAAGCAGACTTCTTCATTTTTATATAGATTAAGTACATAATTGGCTGTTCAATTAAACCTTCGTCACACCTTTCGCGGTTTACCTTTCTGCATTCACCTAACTAAGCTTATAAAAATCAACCGCATTAAGTCCCCAAAACTGTGCCTGTTCATCGGCGGATAATTTTGAAGTGTAATTTTTTACGATGCTGAGCATTTGCTGATAGCCACCGGCAACATTACAAACCGGCCAGTCGGAACCAAACATTACCCGTTTGGGGCCGAAAGCTTCAAAAACAACATCCAGGTATGGCTCGAAATCAGCTAAAACCCAATTATGCCAGTCGGCTTCCGTAACCATGCCCGAAACTTTGCACCACACATTTTCGTTTTTAGCAACGGCCCTGATCCCGTTGGCCCATTTATCAATATTTTTGTTTTTGATATCGGGCTTGGCAATATGATCAATCACAAACCTGTGCCCACCAAATGTTTTTGTAAACTGGTAAGCGTAACCCAACTGATCGGGGAATATCAGGATATCATACGAATAATCAAAAGGCTTCAACGCCCTTATTCCGTTTGTAAACTGTGGGGTTAGCATTAGCGCCCTATCGGCCTCACCCTGCAAAACATGGCGAAAACCTTTCATTTTTTTAAACTGGCTGTAGTACGACAACCGCTCAGCTACGTTGGCAGCCCGCAAGTCAACCCAGCCCACAACGCCTTTTATAAAATCATGCGCTTCGGCATGGGCCAACAAAAAATCATTTTCCGCTTCCGATTGGTCAGCCTGCACGGCTACGCAGCCGTCAATTTCAAATTTATCCAGTATAAGTTTTAAATCATCCGGCCCAAAATCCCGTTGAATAGCAGCCATTGAACCATCAATCCAGCTATCCCTAACCGGGTCGAACTTCCAAAAATGCTGATGCGAATCTATTTTTATCATTTATATCTTTAGTTGTAGTCGTTTTGAAGGTTGTAAGCGTTACACAGGGGTTATAAATGTTGTAACGGGTTGTAAAGGTTGTAAAAAGTTAATAATAACTATAAACCGGTTTTAACATTTAGAACATTTTTACCTTTTTCTACATCTGCAACGTTTCTTACAACTTTTACAACCTTTCATCAACTCTTAAAACCCTATTTAAGCATTCGCCAGTGCCCTGTCTAAATGTACATATCCACCGTCAATATATATTAATTGCCCGGTGGTATGGCTCGATACAGGCGACAATAAGAAAACCGTAGCATTTGCAATTTCCTCGGCTGTGGTCATCCTGCTGCCCAGGGGTATTTTGGATTCAATTTCTTTTAGCTTTCCTTCCGGATCGGGTAAGGTTTTTATCCAGTTCTCATACAGCGGCGTCCAGCATTCGGCTACTACAATCGCGTTTACACGGATGCCATATTTTAATAACTCAACCGCCCATTCGCGGGTGAGGGCATTGCGTCCACCGTTTGATGCAGCATAGCCTGAGGTATTTCCCTGCCCTGTATCTGCCGTTTTAGAAGTAATATTTAAGATAGCTCCTTTCGATTTTTTTAATGCGGGCAAAGCATGATGCGCCATCAAGTAATAATGCACCACATTTTTTATGCAGCGAAGCCATAAAGCCTTCGTAAGTGCCATTTTCCAATCCAACGCCGTCGTTTACTCCTGCGTTATTCACCAGGCCGTCAATCTGCCCGAATTGTTTTAAAACTTCGGCTACAGCCTTTTCACACGCCGCAGGGTCGGTTAATTCGGCAACCACCTGGAATGCCTTACCGCCCGAAGCCTCAACAGACTGCACAGCTTTAAGATTATCAGCTTCGCTCCTCCCTATAATAACCGGCAAGGCGCCTTCCTTTGCCAATACTTTTACTATTCCCTCGCCAATCCCCTTCGCACCGCCTGTAACGATGATCACTTTGTTTTTTAATTGTAAATCCATAGATGGTATAAAAAATCTCGTTAATTCATTTATCTGTACTTCGTCTGTTCCTCTTAACATCTTATCAACCATGCCATTATAAACGCAGAGAGAAAACCTTACAAACTACCATAACCGTGATGCAAGACGACGAATAGCTTATCTGTAAAGATTTCTCCCTCGTTCCTCGGCCGAAATGACATCGGGATAAACAGAAAAAACCAACTGCTAATGTCCGGCAACCACTTCCAGCTTCTTCACCTTTAAATTGCCATAGGCAAAATATAATATGTATGCGAAGCAAATAATAGGTATCAAATAAGCCACGCGGATATTAATATGATCGGATACAAGCGCCATAATGGGTGGTATAGTAGCACCGCCAACTATTCCCATAATCACCAGTGACGATCCTAACTTTGTACGTGCCCCTAATCCGCGAATACTCAATGAAAATACGGTTGGAAACATAATCGACATAAAAAATGCTACTCCCATAAAGGCGAACACAGATACGGGCCCGGCTACGAGGTACGCAACAATCAACAGCAATACGTTCATGGCACAATAAAACAACAGCAACTTAACCGGATTAATAAACCTCATCAGCGCTGTTCCGGCAAAACGGCCCACCAAAAAGCAAGCGGTTGCACCTGGCAGGTAGTAATGAGAAACGGTAATTTCTGACATGCCTGCAATTCGCTCACCATACCTAATGAAAAACCCTAAGACGCCAGCCTGCGCGCCCACGTAAAAAAATTGAGCTATAATGCCTTTTCTCAACTGCTTTATACGCAACAATTCAACAATCTGATGCAACAACGATGCAGGTTGCTCCGATATAACGTTGTTTTGGAGTTGCCCATCAGTGTCTTCAATTTCTGGAAGTGATGTTCTCCATATCAAAAAAGCCACCAGCAATACCACTAAGCCAATAATTACGTAGGGTATTTGTACCGATGAAGCTTCGTTATTTAAATATGAATTCAATTGACCGGGAGACATGGCCTTCTCTTGCTCGGGCGTTAAAGTTTTCCCCGATAAAATAAATACACCTCCAACCCATGGCCCTAATGTAGCGGCCAAACCGTTAAACGATTGAGAAAAATTTATTCGCTGTTCGGCCGTTTCGGGGTCGCCTAACCTGGTGATGTATGGATTTGCAGCAGTCTCTAAAAATGCCGCGCCGCTAAAAACCACAAACAATGCTACCAGAAAAAAAGCATAGTTGCGTACCGCCGCCGCCGGGAAAAACAGAAACGCTCCGGTTGCAAAAAGCACCAACCCTAACAGTATACCACCTTTATAACCATAGCGTTGCATAAATCGAGCTGCCGGAATAGGTAAAAGAAAATAAGCAAAGTAAGAAGCCGAATCGACCCACGAGGATTGAAAATCGGTTAACTGGCAGGCTTTTTTCAAATGCGGTATTAACACCGGGTTGAGGTTCAAGGCAAATCCCCATATAAAAAAAAGGGACGTAACTAAAATTAAGGCTACAAGATTTTTATTTTTGGCCATGAATAAGGGATAATTTGGTTTATATTAATTGGTTTTTACCGGCGCTCAAGATAAATATTTAAACGCAATAATTACTTAAAGGCTGTTTGTATATCATTCAATGAAATTCCGAGGGTCTTTAAGGCAATTTGGTTCAATTCGTCTTTATCCCCGGTAAAGTGAAATACGCTGTGCTGATGCGACAAGGCTTCGCCGGCCTTTAAAAATGCAGCAGGCGAGACGCTTTCAATTTCGTAAAAAGGCCCCATTTGGGTACCGTTGGCCAGCGGACCGTCATTGTAGGCGTTCACCGCATCGCCGCTAAAGGGGTTGCGGTCGGTGCGCCATTCCTGGTTTAAAAAAGTGGCCTTGGGGTCAAGGTCAAACATAGCTATGGTTAATACATTATTTTGTGCATCATAACTGCCCGCCATGTTTTTAGCGCGGTTGGGCGGCATACCCAGTTTACCCCGCGATTTTCCGTCGGCTTTAAATACCAGTATGCCGTTATTAAACTTTACTCTGTCTGGAGGTATTTGACCAAAATAGTCTGTAGTGGCTACTTTGCCGGTATCACTGGCATTATAAGGTACCACAATCACCGTTTTTGCAGATGGCGAAAACATATCCAGGTTCCATAAACAAGGTGCGCCGGTTTGGTTTGTCCAGGCATAAGGACCCATATTAATAATGGTATTTTTTGTGCTGAAGGCTACTGATTTTACTTTACTGTCCAAATCAACACCGAGCATTTTTTTCACATCGGCAGGCTCCAGCACTTCAATATCGCGCACGATAGCCAGTTTTAATTCAACCCCCAAATAATTAATTAACAGCGCAGATTTACTTAGCGAAGCTTTTCTATCGGTATGCATGGTCAGCTTCCAGCTTTCAAAATCAAATGCAGTAGGCGTATGCCAGTTTTCGAAGTCCATTTTGGTACGTGGTCTGAAAAAGACGGAAAACTTGCCCCCCTCTGGCCCAAGCCATAACCGGTCTTCGCCGCCGTAGGCATTCATGTGCGGATCTAACGAAGTTTGTGTAAAGGTTTTATAATTTATCCAACCAAAACTTTTACCGTTAACGCCATCAGCGGTTGAGGTGAATACTTTGCCCTGGTATTTGGCCGAAACAATCACCTGGCCATTGCCATCCTTGCTGTTTAAAACAATGACGCTGTCCTGCCGCTTTAAAAAATCAAGATCGTAGCCAAAAGTTCCTTTAGGATATTCGCTTTCAACGGTTTTATCTTTCGGCTTTGGGGTTTGGCAGGAGTTTAAAATAAGGCCGGTTAATACAGGCAATATCCATGTGCGGAGGTTCATCATCTTTTAATTGGGTATTGAATTGGTTAGCGCAATTTATAAAAATAATTGTTCCGTCATCATACCCATGATTGTAAAAGCGTTGTTGCTTACCGTTTATGTTTCGGATTAATGCCAATTGTATTCACCATCGTACCAATCCCATCAATACTAATTTCAACTAAATCCCCCTCGCGCAAAGTAAAATCAGATGATGGCACCAGGCAGGTCCCTGTCATCAGGTAACAGCCATAGGGAAAGTCACATTCGGCAAACAAATAATCGACTAATTCTGTAAACGAGCGTTTTATTTGCGACACGCGGGTTGCATCATCATAAACTTTAACCCCGTCGCGCTGAATGTTCATTTTAATTGCGGTATCGCTGCTGATAGGTACTGAAGTTACGTACAAACACGGACCCAAAGCAGCACTCCTTTCATAAACCTTTGCCTGCGGCAAATAGAGTGCATTTTCGCCTTCTATGCTCCGTGAACTCATATCATTGCCAATGGTATAACCCTGGATGTTGCCGTTAGCATTAATATATAAAGCAAGTTCAGGTTCGGGAACGTTCCAGGTGGAATCTGTACGGATATAAACCGTTTGGCCATGACCGGATACCCGCGACGCAATGGCCTTAAAAAACAACTCCGGCCGGGCCGCATCATATACCATATCATACAAACTTGCCGCCCCCGAGCTTTGCGATTCTTCCATCCTTGCATCCCGGCTTTTTAAATAGGTTACCCCTGCCGCCCAAACTTCCTGGTTGCCTATAGGTGGTAAAACGAGACCGTCCTCCAATAATTGAGCTTTCGCCACCGCACTGATTCTCATAGCCGAACCTGCTTTTTTTAACAGGTATTCCTCCAGATTGTCGCGGTTAATGAGGCTGTCCCATGCTTCATCCAGCGCAAAAAAATCTAAATTATTCTCCAGCAGAACGCCTCTTGCAGTGTTGTATAATTTCATGAATCAAGTTTAAATAAATTTATTCAAACTTGATGTTCGTAAAAGATATTGTGATGTAATTAATTTCTTTACATAAAAAAGCCCTTAGTATAAACCTAAGGGACAATCCATACTGCTTAAATCAGAAATCTAAAACGACGACGCCCTCAACGAATTTAATTCCGGCATCCGAAGCATAAATAATTCCGAAATCAAAACTATTCCTTATTCATGCTTTTGGCGATGAAATAATATACCAGGAATCCCAAAGCCAGGCTCACAACTTCAATTCCAAACGGAAGCGGAGAACCGTGATAATCATTGTGCCTGTCGAAATCATAGCTATGCGGTATAAATTCCAGCACGATTAAACCTATCCCGCCGAATAACAAGATGATTCCCCATTTCAATGTATCCAGCTTAAATCCATTTTGCTGGCTTAAAATTTTTATTGAATTTTCGTCAACGTGACCACCCTGGATCATCCGCATTTTAACGCGGTGATTTAAGATTGCCAGAATTACGATCACTACTGCTAAGATTGCTCCAAGAACTGCAAATAACGGTGCCATATTTTTATGTTTTTAAATGATTTTGGTACATTAGACAAGGGGGAGGTTTTAAAGGTTGCTGGTTGGGTGAAATAAGTTGGTGGTTAAAATGGTTGTAAATGTTGTGAGAGTTGTAAAGGGTAGGAAGATTAAAGACTTTTCACCTCTTTGAAAATATTTCAACCCTTACAACTTATTTCAACGCTTACAACTATTACAACTTATTTCACCCAGCCAGCAACCTTTCGAACGCCAATATTGTCTAATTGCCCGCATGCTGACTGAACAGGAAATAGTTTCCCGTATACTAAACGGTGATTTGAACGCTTTTAAAGTATTGGTAAAACAATACGAAAGGCTGGTAACCCATATGGTGAACAGGCTTGTGCAAAATAAAGAGGATACGGAAGATGTATGCCAGGACGTATTTATAAGAGTTTACAAATATCTTCCAGGATTTAAGTTTCAGTCGAAACTATCAACCTGGATTGCCCAGATTGCTTACGGTACGGCAGTAAATCACCTGAAAAAAGTTTCGGGTAAAAAAAACCTGACGGACGATATTGCTGATTTTGAAAATTATCACAAAACGTCCGACAATCCCGAAAGTATTCTGACTAAAAAAAACACATCGGCCTTTGTGCACCAACAAATTGAACAATTGCCTGTTCATTACCGCACGGTCCTAACCCTATACCATTTAAATGAGTTTTCTTATGCGGAAATTGAGGAGATTACCGGTATGCCCGAAGGGACTGTAAAAAACTATTTATTCAGGGCCAGGAAATTATTGAAAGAAAAATTGGAACTTTATATAAAATACCAGGAATGAAAAGGTTAAGCGAAGAAGATATAACAAGGTTGATAGCAGAACAATTAACCGAAGATAATGAGCAGGGAGTTATTGTAGATAGCGGCGATGCAGAGCTTTACCAGGTATTGTTTACTGCGTTGGCTGATGCACCGGTCGAATCAGCAAACTTCAACCTGGCAAACGCCGTTGTTCAGCAAATAAAAATTGAGGAGCAGCGGGCCGACACGCGTAAATATATCATGGCCATTGCCGCTGTTATCGTTGGCGGCATATTTATCTCCTACATTTCCATCAATTACATCAACCCCAACTTTTTAAGCTCGGTCGTTAATCTTGTTTTGCCATATAAATGGATTACCCTGTTTGTTGTGGTGTGCGTTGCCCTAATAGAAATAGCTGACAAGAATTTTGTTAAACGAAAGCTTTCCGTGAAGTTGTAAAGGTTGCAGTTGTTATAAAGGTTATAAAGGTTATAAAGGTTGTAAAAGTTGGTGGGTGGTAAATGTTGAAGGAGTTGTAAAATGAGCAGCCCTCAACTACTTTTTCTTTTCGGACTTTAGTGCAGCGTCTTTCGGACTTCCGGACTTTTCCGACTCCTCTCCCCCCTTTCATCACGCAATTCTCCTGCTTGGTGTAAAATATTTAAGCATGAGGTCGTTATCCTGTTTCTTAGTGCCATAATTAATCAAGGCATTAACAGAAACAATTATGGAAAACGAGAAAAAAGACCAATTGATTCATAGCGATCATAACCCCGATGGGATCGACCGCCGGGGTTTCCTGGAATGTATGGCCTGGGCAGGTACCGGGGTACTGTGGATGATGTCGGGCGGGATATTAAAATCTTATGGTATGAGCCAGGTGATCGACAAAAGCACCGGCGGATTGAAGAAAGGGCTGATTATGCCCAAATCCGATTTCAGCTTTGTACAGATCAGCGACAGCCACATAGGGTTCAACAAGGCAGCCAATCCCGATGTTACCGGTACCTTGCAGGCGGCAATCGCCAAGATCAATGCCATGCCGACCGCTCCTAAATTCATCCTGCATACCGGTGACCTTTCGCACCTGGCGCAGGCTGATCAGTTTGATACGCTGGACCAATCATTAAAAAGCACCAACAAACAGGTTTTTTACGTACCCGGCGAGCACGATTTAACCGATAATGGCAAACTTTATTTGGAACGCTATGGCAAGGGCACAAAGGGTAACGGCTGGTACAGTTTCGATTCGAATGGTGTTCACTTTATCGGCCTGGTAAACGCGATGGTACAGGTTGACGGTGGCCTGGGCACATTAGGCGACGACCAACTGAAGTGGCT
This sequence comes from Bacteroidota bacterium, assembly GCA_013288685.1. GTDB lineage: Bacteria > Bacteroidota > Bacteroidia > Sphingobacteriales > Sphingobacteriaceae > Mucilaginibacter. The sequence goes on from JABDBM010000095.1 coordinate 9,202, forward strand.
TGCCGATGACCTTAGGGGGCTTTCCAACAGTACTCCTATTGTCGTATTTGCGCATATTCCGCTTTGGGCCGTTTACCCGCAATGGGGCTGGGGAACAAAGGACAGCGAGCAGGCCCTGACATTGTTGCGCCGTTTTGGCTCGGTATCGGTTTTAAACGGCCATATCCATCAAACCATACAAAAGGTTGAAGGCAATATTACTTTCCACACGGCCATGTCAACAGCGTTTCCGCAACCCGCGCCGGGCAGTGCGCCATCGCCCGGCCCAATGAAGGTTCCGGCTGAAAAGCTGCGCAGTGTATTGGGAATAACCGACGTTAATTATTTAGAACATAACCACACTTTGGCCATTACCGATAGTCCTTTAATAGAAGGGGCTCAATAGTCCTCACGCTTCCCTCCGTGTCATTATAAACGCAGTGAGAAAACTTTTACGACATGTATGCGCGTCATGCAATATTAACCATGCAAAGTCCAAATGCAAAATTTGCAAAGTTTTCTCACTGCGTTCGAAATGACAAAACGGGTTGGTTCGTGCATCAAAATCATAATCATGAAAAAACTTATTTTATTAATAATAACCGCTGCCGTTTCGGCCGGCGCAACCGCTCAATACAAGCCTGTGGATCAAGGCTCGTCGCTCCAATTCACTATCAAAAACTTCGGATTCGATGTTACCGGTACATTTACCGGCTTGCAAGGCGATATCAAATTCAATCCTCAAAATATTGCTGAAAGCAGCTTTGATGTAACACTGGATGCCGCTTCGGTAAACACCAACAATGGCTTAAGGGATCATCATTTACAAGGTGATACTTACTTTGATGTAAAAAACTATCCCCGTATTCGTTTTGAATCCACCAGGGTAGCCGCCGGCAAAAGTGGAACATATATGTTAACGGGCAAGCTTACGATAAAAAAACAAACCAAAACTATATCATTCCCATTCTCCACTACGGCGTCGGGCGATGGGTACTTGTTCAAAGGAACATTCAGTATAAATCGAAAGGATTATGATATAGGCGGTACCAGCACCATTGCCGATGAACTGGAAGTGGCACTAAATATCGTAGTTAAAAAGAATTGAAATTACCATCCAAGAGCATGAAAACAAGTCAAAAATATATCCTGGGGATAGCAATTGCTATTCCCTTAAGTATCACTGCAGCCACATCAGGAAAACCAACTGAAAATCATTACGTAAACCTTAAAGTGTTACCTAAGAACATTAGCTCAAAGGAGCTGCAAAAAATAATGGTTGATGATTTTGAAGACGGCCTTGGTGTGGCTTGCAATTTTTGCCACGAGGCAAAAGACAAAGCTACCGGCGAACTCGATTTTGCCAGCGACGCCAAACCTGAAAAGGAAATTGCCCGCGCCATGATGCGCATGACCATCGGCATCAACAAAAAATATTTTAAAGCCAAACACCCCATGATTGGTACCAGCGCCCTCACCGTTACCTGCAACACCTGTCATAACGGGGTAGCATTTCCGGATGGGCATTAGTTCATTGGTCATTGGGTCATTGGGTCATTGGGTCATTGGGTCATTGGGTCATTTAAGCTGTGCAATAATTATTAGATTATTTGTCAGTGACCCAATGACTTCCTGAACATTGCAATGACTTAATGACCCAATGACTCAATGACATTACCTCCTGATCATCCTGTCCTTTAAAATTTCCTCAAGCACTTTTTCCCGAAGATTTTGACTGATAGTGATTTTCGTTGTGCCCATATTAAGCATATTGCCCTCAATACTTTTTATTTTACTGCGGTTTACAATAAACGATTTATGCACTTTTATAAAACGATTTACAGGTAGTTGTTCCTCTAAGCTTTTCAACGTGATGTACACAATCATTTTTCGGCTTTCGGTGTACAGTATTACGTAATTGAGCATTGCTTCGGCATAAATCAACTCGTTATAAAGAACTTTTTCAATCTGATTATCACATTTAATAAAAAAATGATCGTCGGCATGTTGAGGGGATTGCAATAACTGCCGTTTAGTTTCATGAACCTCCTTGGCTTTATTACACGCTTTTAAAAAACGTTCAAACGGAATAGGTTTTACCAGGTAATCCAGCACATCCAGCTCAAAGGCTTCAACGGCATATTCGGCATAAGCGGTGGTCATAATAATACTGGCGGTGTTTTTCGAACTCCTTAAAAAACTGATGCCGTTTATCTTGGGCATATTTATATCCAGGAAAATAATATCAACCGGATGCTCCTCCAAAATTTTAATGGCCCTGGCGGGATTTTCGGCCTGCCCAACTAATTCCAGATAGTCAATATCGCCTATAAACTCTTCTATAAGCTTACGGGCAATGGGCTCGTCGTCAATAATTAAACATTTTAGTTTCATGCCAGTTGTAGTTTTAGCAGCGCTTCATAATATGCATCGCATTGCTTTAAAGATAATTCGTGCTTACCAGGATAAAGCAATTCGAGCCGGCGTTTCAGGTTAGTAATGCCAATGCCGCCCGGACTTAAATCGGTCTGTAATGCCCGGCTATATTCGGTGGTGTTACTGATACAAAAAGTAAAAAGATTGTCGGTAGCGGTTAGTTTTATCGAGATAATATTATCCTGATCGTCGAAACTGCTCACAAATTTAAATGCGTTTTCTATCAAAACCACCAGCAATAGCGGTGCTATCATATAACCAGCCGGTTCGGCCGCCGGTTCAATAATCACTTCAAGCTTATCATCTTTCCTTATCTGCTGAAACGAAATATAATTGCGGATATATTCAATTTCTTTCTCGAGGCTGATTTTATCCTCGCTGCAATCGTACAATTGGTAGCGTAGCAAACCAGAAAATTTAAGCAAGATATTACGTGCTGTTTGATTGCTTTTATCGATATGCCCATAAATGGTATTGAGCGAATTAAAAAGCGCATGCGGATTTATCTGGGCCTTTAAAAAATCAAGCTCATGCTTCATTCTTTGTTGTTCAATAATGGCTAATTTTTGCTGATTATAGATACGATCAGCAATCATTTTGCCCATTACAATCAGTTCTACCCAAATAAAAATATTCAATAACGACGTAAAAAACAACGTCGAAAAAGCCGGGCGGGTATGCCCCGCAAAAACGTGAATGTTCATTTGCAGTGCTACAACCGACCGTAACAAAGCCGAAAAAGCAATGAGCAAAATGGACCAGGCTATAAAATAGCCATATTGTTTAGTGCGTAAAAATCGCGGCAGCAGGTAATAAATAATGATGTAATAATCGGCGGTGATGAAGGCCAGATAGCAGAACTCAACCGTTAGCGTTTTGGTTAAGGAAAACGAATAATTACGGAACACAAAAACCCACAGTAAATAAACCGCCGCCCAAAACAAACAATGGTAAATGAAATTATTTTTCACCCCGTACCTAAATTTGTTTCAAATATATGACGGAGTTTATTGCTTTGCGGATTTTTTACACCATCTATTGAAAATGCAGGATAAAACCTAAAACGGACAATCTTTCGACGGTTTCAATTTCTCCCTGTCGATAGTTAAAATGGGCACCCCGTTTTTAAAGGTAACAATCCATATCCCGTCAAAATCATTATCGGGCCAATGCAAACCGGGCACGTTTACGCCCAGAGCCCGCAATATTTTGGGGATGGAACTATGCTGCCAAACAATAATAACGGTTCCCTGCCGGCTTTTTAAATCCTTAGCTATGGCAACGCCATCGTTTTCGGCATAGTTGCTATTTATGGGTAGGTTATATTTAACCGCAAACGGACTAATAGTTTCTAACATGCGAGAGTGACGCGTAACCTGCCCCTGCCCTAACGATGGAACAAATATCGCCGATGGAATACCAAATTTATCCTTAAGCATTTTAGATAACAATAGCGACCGGTTGAGTCCCTGGCAATTGAGGTTATCGCCATCATAAGGTTTTTCGGCATGGCGCAAAAAAACCAGTTTTAAATTTGGCTGCCCGCTTGCCACTCTGCAAAAAAATAATGCACAAATAGTGATGACTGCAATACCGATTATTTTCCTCATCTGCAATAAATTAAAAAGAGGCAACAAAAATTGATACCTCCGCTAATTTATTACTATTTTACTACTATGACGCTTAGTATAGTGGGAAATTAACCACAGAGATCGCCAAGGAGGCGGAAAGCTTACAGAGCATAAAAAATAATGGTGAACATTTAATACGTCGATGTCTTACCTAAAAACGCTGTGTGCTCTGTGCATTCTCTGTTTCTCTGCGGTAAAAATAAGGATTGCTACTTTCTTTTGTAAAAAGACATGGTAGACAGTTTACCCGGGTACCCTCTTATTTCGGTATCGGTAAAATATCCCGATCCATCAGCGGCGAAACAAACGCCTTCGCCCTGGGGTTCGTTATTGGCGTAGGGCGCCACTTGCGGCGGGGTTTTTAATCCGGCTGATATATTGGTGCCTGCGGGTAGCTTCCAATACCATATCAGCTCGTTACTCCTGATCAATATTTCTGTACCATCCGGTGATATATCACCCCCGGTTGCTTTGTTAAAATTCAATTGTACCACCGGAGTCATCACCGTGGCCGATGTTAAGCTTTGCGGATATTTGGCAACGCAGATGTTTGAAATATTACTTTGTTTGCCGGCTATGTAAATGTCCTTAGTTAGCGGATCAATCATCAATGTTTCCGCATTATGCGGCCCATCAGGATATTTTAATTCGATGATATCAACTGTGGTTATATCCAAAACTACCGGCGATGTCTTACCGGCTAAATCCGGTTCAGGGAAGCGATAAACAAAAACCGAGCTGTATTTAGAATCATTGTCGCCTATATCACCAACATAAATGTAGCTTTTGCCATCAATAGGTCCGGGACCAACGGCTATATCTTCCCAGTCGCGATTACCTACGGGGGTAATGGTAAGCGTCCCACGGTCGGCTCCGCTGGCATCTGTCATAAAAACCTGGTTGCTGTTTCCGCTATCGTTATGGATGTATAAAACCCCGGGATTAATGCGGCTTGCAGCCACGCCCGAAATTTCTAAAAGATCCTGTCGTACCAACGGATTAACAACCGGAACAGGGTTAAATAATTTGGTGGTATCAAGCCCCGAGGGGTTGTAACTTGTTTTGGGATAGTTAACCTGCACGGGCGTCACGACAGTAGTGTCTTTAACAGGCAAAGGTATGTTGCTTGCTTTTTTGCAGGAAAATAAGGCCAGGGATAAAAAACATAACAACCCTGTTATGCTGTAATTTATAGACTTCATGGGGTTAAACTGGGTTGTTATGTTAAAATATAAAGTTTAGTTAATATTAGTGCTGATTGCCTGTGCCATCTAACTGGTAGCAACCCATATCTTTTCCGGGAGCGGTTATGCCGCTTGAGCCAAAGTTTGCATCAATAGGAATACCTGCTGTAATAGGCGTAAATGCAGTTTGCGTTCCTTTACCTGCAGCAGGAGAGCCTGGTTGCAAGCGGAAGTTAAAGCCATCAACCGAACACTGTGTAACCCAAAAATTAGCAGCAGCGGGAAGCGGGTAGTTTACAAACATCGGGTTGTTTTGTCCAACCAGTGAAGAACCATCGTAAACTAAGCCAAAAGTGTAAGTTTTGCCCAGGAACGATGCCATGTTTGGAATATCGGTCGCCTGGGGATGTGTTACTACCGGCTGGGCAACGTTTGTGGGTACAAACTGCCCGGCAATGGATGCATTGTCGGCATAATAAAAATTATAACCATACGCTGTTTGTTTAATCGCATCGTTAGCGTTAAAAGTTGTATCCGCCAGGTAAACTTTTGCACCACCGGGTCCGCCTGCAATACGCACGCCAAAGTCGCAATCAACTATCAGGTTATTATAAACCAATGCTCTTGAATTGTTCTCTATTTCAACAGAACCGCTTCGTGCTCCATAAACACCATTGTTTCTGAAACCGTCGTTAATATAAGTGTTGTTGTACATGGTAAACTGGCACTCACCTGCTGTAGTACCGTCACTTGCAGATTTAGTACCGTTTGTTGCACCGCCAATAATCAGGTTATAGGCCATATTTCCAATAGCACTGCCTTTTGCATTAAAGCCGTCACCACCATTGCTTCCGCATTTTTCCATGGTATTGCGCATAATGTTATAAGTACCACCGTAAAAACGTGTTGCATCATCAGGTGAGCCGTAGATCCATGAATCTTCCATGATAAAAACGCCTGCAGGGTTCATAAAATATAAAATATACTGGGCGCCTACTTTCAACGAGTTTCCATTAGGAAAAGGAAGTGCTTTTAATGCTGCACCACCAAAATCAAGGTGAGTCCATTTCATTACCACTAACTTACTGTTAAGGCCGCAGTAAATACCACCCCAACCGCCCACATAAGCCGAATCCTGACCTACTGTAGATGAGCCTGTAGTTTTAGTTCTGCGAGGGTCGGTAATAACAACGGGAGCGTCTTTTGTACCCAGGCTGATCAGATCGCCGTTTACAATAAAATTAGCGCCGTTTGTCATGTTAATTTTAACGCCTTTTTGTATTAAAAGGGTGTCGCCCGCATTAATGGTAATATCACCGCCAACAGTATAAGTTTGGCCGGTAAGCATAGTACCTTTATAAGTACCTGCCGGTAATGTACCCGAATTGCTGATCGGCTTACCCACTTGTAAAAGCGGCACCGATACTACTGCTTTATCGCCTTTCTTGCTACATGCAGCAAGCGCTAAAAGCGAGATTCCCAACGTAATAATTTGTAACTTTTTCATAAAAAGAAGAATTGACTGGTGATTTTATTAATTGTAATTGTTTATTTAAAAATTATACTTTACACCTAAATTGTAGCGGGCATAATATTGATCGTATTGCACTGTTGTGTAGGCTGCGCTTTCCTGGTGCTGATATTTTGCTATCCCGATATAGTTATAGGTGTTATTTTGCTTGATTATTAATTCGTAAGGTGTGTTTAGCAGGTTATTAGCTTTCACGTAGATGATGAAGTGGCTTCCGATCTTCTTTTGAGCAGAAAAATCCAGAAATGTGGCCGGCCTTTCCCAGGTGTCCAAACCATAATAATTCGAAACGGCCTGTATCCGCTCGCCGATGTACGACAAGGATAGTTGAGCATCTAAGCCAAGTTTTTGATCTTTATACAATAATGAAGCATTGCCGATATTTGCGGCCTGGCCCTGTAATGGTCTTGTTTGATCGCGATAGGTAACCTGGCCGTCAATATTAATGCTCTTTAAAGTAGTAATTTGCGAGTGGGTGTACGTGTAGTTTATTGATGCACCAATATTGCCAATGAATTTTTTAGCCTCCAACTCGGCACCATAATTTTGGGCATTACCAAAGTTATTGGGTGTAAGATATAGCGTTGCTCCGCCCGATGCTTGCTGAAGCTGAGTTTCGATAGGATTGGTGAGCTGCTTATAAAAGCCGCCCAGCATAAACTCGTCAAATACACCGGGGAAAAACTCATATCTAACATCATAGTTATTAATAACGGTGTGCTGCAAGTAAGGGCTCCCTATATGCTGGTAATTTTCATCAACTGTTTGGTCGGGATAAGGAATAAGATCCGCAAAGGCTGGGCGAAGAATAGAAACATAATAAGATGCTCTTAACGCCTGGTCATTTGTAAGCGCATATTTAATATTTACACTCGGAAGATAATCAGTATAAGTTATCGTTGCCGTTTTACCCGGAAAAGTTACCGGCAGTTGGGAGATATAATATTGGTAAGTATGTTCCCCCCTGAACCCGGCTACAATATCTAACCTATCATTAATATAATATTTCACCATCGCATATGCACCCTGCACATTTTCTGTGAATGTGTAAACTCCGGGATCGGTGGCCGACGAGCCTTTTGCATTCACAGTGTCGGCGCCGGCAAACATGAATTTTGCATTAGGAATGGTGGTAAATGCTTCCGGAATACCGTTAACTACGGTATTAGGTAAATTGTAACTATCTACAAAATTGTCGCGGGTTTTATGCCTGAGCATACCACCGGCAGAAAATGTAGCATTGCGGCCGAATACTTTCACATTGTAATGCAGGTTCAAATAAGCTGATATATCCTTATCGGTATTGTGCATCCACATCCTTGATTCATTTTGAACCAACGTTTGTCCGTTAGTTATGCCCTGGGCAACCGAAACATTAGGTTCATTTGGATTACCGGTAGCTGCGCTGGTAGTAGAAGTTGGACTTGTACCGTATTGCGTGTCAAACTCGGCATCGTCAGGTAATTTATGTGTAGCCTGCGAATTGGCAACTGTCCAGTCGAACGAAAACGGTTTGCTTATTTTATGTTTTCCGCTCAGCGTTATGTTATAGATATTTTGAAGATCGGACCTGGTCTCTGTTAAATCGTCGACAGAAAACGTACCCCGGTATCCCTGGTAGGTGTAGCCCCCGTAAGTATCCTGCTCGGTTTGGCGTACCCTGTACTGGTTTAGCGCCAGGTAAGTAGCAAATAAGTTAATGGTATTATTTTGATCGAATTTATAATCGATAGAAGCTATGCCGCCTATACGTTGAAGTTGCGTTGAATATTGGCGGTTATAAGCGCTTTGAAAAGCGGTTTCCTGGTTTTGCTGGCTGTTACCCACCGGCGGGCCCACCGTATTTGTTTGTATTACACTAAAGCTGTTAGCGCCCTGGTATAAATTTTGGTAACTGCCCGAAAAAAGTATACCTAATTTATGATCTAAATAACGGTTGCCTATCGTTAAGCTCGCATTTAGGTTCGGGGCAGGGTTTGCCGTTTTGGTAATCAGGTTTTGATAAGGAAAATCATTAGGATTGGCTATACCGCCCGGGTTTATTTCGCCAGGCGCTTTGCTGTTTACTGTGCTTCGGTCAAAACTTGCAAAAGGCCTGTCAAAAAACAGTTGGCTGTAGCCCGTACCTACCTCTCCATCTACTTTTAATCTATCCGGGGCTGTTTTCATCACCAGGTTAACAACACCGCCCGATGCATCTGCCTCCATATCGGGCGTAAGCGTTTTATAAACCTCAATCCTGTCGACCAGGCCAGCCGGGAAAATATCTAAAGGCACAAACCTGTTTTTATTATCAGGGCTGGGGATCTTTATTCCGTTGATCAGGGTAGTATTGTATTGTTTATCCATGCCGCGGATAATCACGTGTTGCGCATCGCCGGTGTTGCTCCTGTCGATAGATATCCCTGACACCCTGCCAAGAACGGTGGATACCAGTACATCCGGAGAAATAGCAATTGACTGTGCCGATACCGCGTTTAAAGTGTTATCAGAGTTCTTTTCGTCGTTCCTGGCCGAGCGATCGGTTTCTTTACCGGCGTGCTCTGTAATGGTTACTTCATTTAGCGCGGTTGAGTTATCAACCATAGCAACATTTAAAATTCCGGGTTTGCCCTGTGTGGCTTCTACGGGGTATTCTTTGGTTGTTTTATAGCCCACATACCTTACCTGGAGTTTATAAATACCGGCAGGTATGTCTTTAAATACATAAGTACCATCCAGTTTAACGGTTGTGTTTTGTTTGAAATCGCCCTTTTCGATATGCACTGTAGCACCAATCAGCGTTTCGCCGGTTTTGGCATCGGTAACATTGCCTTTAATGGTTTGTGCCTGCACAATAGCCGAACAACAAACAAGGATTATAAGAATTAAACAGATTTCTTTAAGATGGAGTAATAATTTCATCAATAATAGCGGGTAAAAAGATTAATAAAGTAGAGTGGAGGTTTATCTGATTGGAATCAATCTTGTGTTAGCCTCATTAATAACCATAGTAATTTTAAGGGGTTGCGTAT
>JABDBM010000096.1 GCA_013288685.1 Bacteroidota bacterium
TATGGTACACGAAATTTTTAGCCGCGAAAAAATAACCCGGCTAAAAGAACGTCACCCGGCTGCAAAGCTGCTGGCGCATCCTGAATGTGAAGAAACGATATTGCAAATAGCAGATTACGTAGGATCCACCACCGGGATACTAAATTACGCCGGAAAAAGCGATGCAGATGAATTTATAGTGGCAACAGAGGCAGGTATTTTGCACCAGATGGAAAAGGCCTTTCCTGCCAAAAAATTTTTCCCGGCTCCGCCGGATAATGGCTGTGCCTGCAACGATTGCCCGCACATGAAACGGAACACGCTTGAAAAATTGTATCTGTGTTTAAAAAACGAGTCGCCCGAAATTTCGGTGCCTGCTGATATAATTGAACGAGCCGTGAAACCTATAGAACGGATGCTGGAAATTTCGGCGAGGTTGGGTTTATAGAATAAAAATATTAAAAAAGCGTCATTGCGAGGTACGAAGCAATCTCTGAACTATGCATAGCGAACATGCATAATGGATAGGCAAAATCAGGGATTGCTTCGTACCTCGCAATGACGTAGGGAAAAAAAATATGTTCGAAAACGAAGAAAGAACCAATATAGAATCCTTAGGCGAATTTGGCCTGATAGACTATCTGACCAAAAATATAAAGCTAACCCAACCCAGCACCATAAAAGGCGTGGGCGATGATGCAGCAGTATTAAACTTTGAAAATAAAAAAGTATTAATATCCACCGACATGCTGTTGGAAGGTATTCACTTTGATTTAGCGTATACTCCATTAAAGCATCTCGGCTACAAATCCATCCAGGTAAACCTGAGTGATATTTACGCCATGAACGGCATAGCATCGCAGGTGACTGTCTCGATAGGAATGTCAAGCAAATTTCCATTAGAAGCTGTGGAGGAATTTTACGAAGGTGTTTACTTAGCCTGCGAAAAATATAATGTGGATTTAATAGGTGGCGATACATCTGCTTCCAAACAGGGCCTGGTGATTAGCGTAACTTCTATCGGCTATGCCGACGAGAAAGATGTGGTTTATCGCAACGGCGCCGAAGAAGGAGATTTGATTTGCGTATCTGGCGATTTGGGTGGCGCCTATACCGGTCTGCAATTGCTGGAGCGCGAAAAACTGATTTATCTCGAAAACCCCAACATCCAGCCTGACCTGGAAGGTAAGGATTACATTGTTGAACGCCAGTTAAAACCTGAGGCCCGCAAGGATATAATTGATTTGCTAAAAGAAATTGAAGTAAAACCGACCGCCATGATCGATGTGTCGGACGGTTTGGCATCCGAACTACTGCACATTTGTCGCCAAAGCAACAAAGGATGTAGTCTGTACGAGGAGAAAATCCCGCTTGACCCGATGACCTTTGAAACAGCCCGCGAATTTAACCTTGACCCTACCGTTTGCGCCCTGAGTGGTGGCGAAGACTACGAGCTCCTGTTTACCGTTAAACAAGCCGACTACGACAAAATTAAGTTTAAAATGGATATCACCATTATCGGCTACATAACAGAGCCATCAGCAGGCTGCAACCTGGTTACCAAAGCCGGAAATGTACATGCCTTAACAGCACAGGGATGGAACGCGTTTAAAAGCAACGGTTAATACCACCGGGATAACGGGACGGACTTACGAAGTTTTAAACTTCGTAAGTCTTACGCAGCACTAAAGCCGCCACGTCCTTGCGAGGACGAAGCAATCTCTACGCGATAGGTAGGCGTTATATTTCGTCAACGTTTTATTATATTTGTTAAAACCACCAACACAACTAAAAGCGGGCAAAATGAGAATATTTAGGATTTTTTTTTGCATGTCTTATTCTTTTGGTATCAGCCATCGCGTTATACATAGATATTAAGTACCAACCGCATTCTATTTATTGGCTCGGCTTTAAACTTTTTGGTTACCTGGTGATAATTGCCGGCTTGGTTTTCATAAAAATCCGCGAACGGGTAGACAGCAACTGGAAGATTTTTTTTACTGCAAGTTGTTTCGCTTTAATATTCGGATATTTTGGATACCAGGATATTGAAAAATATAAAACATATCTGTGCCTGGATAAATTTGGGCTGGAATTTAATAATATGCGTCGCAGCCGTGGAGTACCGGTGATACCGGTCGATTGGTATGAAGTTACCCGCTCCGATCACGTTGTTGAATGGCGACAAAAAGATAGCATTGCCGGGCATCATCGCAAAGATATTTCCGTCGATTCCAGCTGTACTCTAATATTTGAGGAAGACGGATATTACCTCAGAAAAATTAACAGAAAATCACGCAACCTGAATATTTCTACCATATACGCGAACGGAAAAGGAGGGGATTCTACAATTTTTCGTTATTATGACGGCGACAGCATTCGGGTGGTAACCAAGCGAAAAGCCGACAGCATATTTGCCGCGGAAAAGATAGAAAAGGATTATTGAGAACGTGCAATAAAAAGGACGATCATCGCTAATTCGGCATATTAGCAAAGGGTAGCCGCTCTGCGGCAATATTGGGGTTAATCTTTTTTCTACAAAGGTCTGGGCCATATCCCAAGCAAAATTTTGCTTTAAAATAGCTATTTCCCGGCCCAGAGGGCCAAAACCTTTGTAGACCAACCCCCGTGAAATTTTTTTGCCGCACAGCGGCTACCCTATGCCGTTAATATTTTACAATTTTCCGACGCCAGCATACAATCGGGACATACGCCTGCTACATAAAAAATTTCCCGCTTCGCGGTTAGGCATGTAAGACGTTCTTAGACGTTGTAATAACCCCAAATTGGAGTTTAAAAAAGCCCTGAAAGGGCGTAATCTGGAAGCGACGGGTAACGCCCGTCGTACCAAAGCGGCAGATGAAGATCGCCTGACCATGATTCGTAGGATTTAAGGATTCCCATGAACAAAATACATCCTTTAATCTTATAATCCTACGAATCATGGCTCAGAAAAAAATTTTTCCCGCTTCGCGGTTAGGCATGTAAGACGTTCTTAGACGTTGTAATAACCCCAAATTGGAGTTTAAAAAAAGCCCTGAAAGGGCGCAATCTGGAAGCGACGGGTAACGCCCGTCGTACCAAAGCGGCAGATGAAGATCGCCTGACTATGATTCATAGGATTTAAGGATGTATGTTCTTCATGGCAATCCTTAAATCCTACGAATCATGGTTCAGACAAAAAATTTTTCCCGCTTCGCGGATAACCCTTGCCCTGCAGATCCATAACCAATAAACCATTTAATAAAATGAGCACTATCCCCGAAAATTACATCGAAAAAATGACCCCGGCCGATTTTGAAATCACTGTCCGCGATTATTGCGTCGCTGGGTAAACAATTGCAGGATTTTACGGTGGCGCATGACGTGCGCCTGGTTGGCAGCGATGGTGTTTACCAAATTGATGTTTTGGCAAGTTATACCGCACTGGGTGTTAAAATGATGGTATTGATAGAATGCAAACATTATTCATCGCCCGTACCCCGCGAAAAAATTCAAATACTGTACGACAAAATGAGGTCGACGGGTGCACAAAAAGGGATATTGTTTTCGACAGCCGGTTTTCAGGATGGCGCCATTGAATATGCCCTGCGTCATAAAATAGCTTTAATAAGAATGTTAAGCGACCGGTTCGAAAACGTAACCAATAAAATTAAAAAAGACAACTCAACCCGCTTATTGCCGATACAAGGGGCAAAAATGATGGGCGAATTTTTGTCGCCGGGACAAACCGGTTATATTAAACCCGGAAAGATTGGGGCATTGATTAGTTACTTATCGGCGTAGTATTAATGTCTTTTTTATATATTCGTTGTGTAGCAAAAAAAAAAATTCTACTCATGAAAAAACTAATCTATCTATTGCTTTTGCTGGCTGTTGCCGAAGTAAAAGCGCAGGAAAGCGTAACCTTTAAAATGAAATACGCGCCCGGTCGCAATTATAACGGCACGATGCAAATGAATATGGATTGCAAGGCCGCCCTAAGCGGAGACTCCCAGGTAATTGAAAAACTATCACAACAGGGCATTACCCAGCCAATTTCTTTTAGTATGGACATGAAGATGGCCGGCGTTACCCAAACAGGCCCGGCGGACGTAAACAACACGTTTCCGCTAACGATGAATTATAAAATAGACCAGATAGGTGCAAATTTAAACGGCAACGCTATACCCATGCCTGCCAATACTGCCGGTGATATAAAAGTATATGGTCATGTGGGTCCGGATGGAAAATTAAAAGCAGATTCGGCCAATACAGGTAAACTAAAAGACACTTCGGAACAAAAGATATCCAAAATAATGAACGCGTTTCAAAATTTGGTTAAATTTCCGGATAAACCAATGCACGTTGGCGAGACTTTTACCCAGGATATGCCACTGAATTTGCCAATGGCCGGCAATAATATGGCTGCAAATTCAAAAGCTGTTTACAAACTGGTAAGCATAGCCGATGGAAACGCCTATTTTGATGTGACCCAAAGTATGGATATGTCGATACCGGTAAAAGGATCAATGATAAAATTGGAAGGTAACGGTGCAGGCAAAATGGTTTACGACTTAAAAAACAGTTTCCCGACGGACTTCACCACAAAAATGGACTTAAAAATTAATGGGAAAATAGACACCCTTCAAATTGACGCAACTGCGATGTTGAATATGGAATACAAGACGATTATTAATTAAAAAATATATTACTATGCACGAAGGAGCCTGGCCAAATGTGCCGGGCTTCTTTGCGTTATAAGGGTAGTTACCGGATGCCATGTTCGGTAGGGGCAAATAGCATTCGCCCTGCGCTATATGTTCAAAACAAACTTTCAAATGGTATATTCGGCAGGGATAATCTCAATAGGGCGAATAGCATTCGTTGCCAAATAAAAATCGCCAACAAAACAAAACCCCGCTTCCCGTGTTGTTAATACAAGTTCAAATACAATTAAAGCCGAAGCCGAATCCCGTTTGCTCATAATGGAAACCCCTGTGTTATAAGCCAGCCCGAATTTTACCAGCGTTTAAATTTTATTGAACTGTTATTAAAACAATAACGAAAATATTTGTTGTTATACCCGGAATCAATAAAATACTGATGGAAGAAGAAATAGTACTACAACCCGCATGGAAACGCTGGCTCGAAGGCATTGGCGACCAGGTGGAGTTTTTTTTAAAATTTTTAAGAAACATTTTTACCGGCGGTTTTGAATGGTCGGAGTTTGTGCGTCAATGTTACGAAATTGGGTACCGCTCCATGATGCTGGTTGGCATCACTTCGTTTATTATGGGTGTAGTGCTTATTTTACAATTGCGCCCAACCATGGTGGCTTTTGGCGCGGCCAGTATGCTGCCAAAAACCCTGGCTGTTTCATTCGTCCGCGAAATAGGGCCGGTTATCATCGCTATTATTTGTGCCGGTAAAGTCGCCTCGAGCATTGGCGCCGAACTGGGAAGTATGAAGGTAACCGAGCAATTAGATGCAATGGAAGTTTCAGGAGCAAACCCGCTGCAGTACCTGGTGGTTACCCGTATACTCGCTACCACCATCATGATTCCCATATTATCTGTATTGGGTGATGGAATTGGCCTTTTTGGCGGCTACCTGGCGCTGAACCTGCGCGATAACATGAGTTTTGCTCTTTATTCAACTAAAATAGTTGCCTCGCTTGATTTTTCTGACTTTTTACCGGCCATTGTTAAAACCATCTTTTTTGGTTTCGCAATTGGTTTTGTGGGCTGTTATAAAGGTTTCCATTCCAACAAGGGAACAGAAAGTGTGGGCATTGCTGCAAATTCGGCGGTAGTAACGGCCTCGCTTTGGATATTTGTTATTGATGCCATCGCGGTTCAAATCACCAGTTTATTATTTTACGAATAGGATGGAGATGGAACAAGTAAAAGAAAAAAGCAAACAAAAGCCGGAAGCCAAAAAACCGGACGAAGTGGTGATCAGCATAAAGGGATTAAAAAAGTCGTTCGGTAAAAAGCACGTGCTTAACAACATCAACCTTGAACTGAAGCGGGGCGAGAACCTGGTGATACTGGGCCGGTCGGGAACCGGAAAATCAGTTACCATACAATGTATTGTGGGGATGTTAAAACCCGACGAAGGTTCAGTAAAAGTATTTGGCGAAGAGGTTGCCGATATGACGGATAAGGAATTAAAAGAGCTGCGTGTAAAAATAGGCTTCCTGTTTCAAAGCGGGGCATTGTACGATTCGATGACAGTTCGCGAAAACCTGGAATTTCCGTTAACCCGGATATTAAAATTAACCGACCAGGCCGATATCGACAAGCGCGTTGAAACGGCGCTGGAAAGCGTAGGGCTGTTGGAATCCATTGATAAGCTGCCATCTGACCTTTCGGGAGGAATGCGGAAGCGGGCGGGACTGGCGCGCACCATTGTTGTTAATCCCGAAATCATATTGTATGATGAGCCGACGACCGGCCTCGACCCGATAACCTCGCGCGAGATAAGCGAGCTTATTTTATCTATACAAAAGCAAAATAAAACTTCATCCATCATTATTACGCACGATATGCAATGCGCCAGGATAACATCAGATCGTATGATGATAATGGATGAAGGCGAATATATTGCTGAAGGAACCTTTGACAACCTTCACAAATCAAAAGACAAAATTGTAGAATTATTTTTTAACGACATATTATGAAAACAACACCGGCACAAAAAATAAAAATAGGCGCCTTTACCTTTATCGGCTTGCTGGCATTGGTATTGGCCATCTTTTTCATCGGCAACCGCAAAAATTTGTTCAGCTCAACTTTCAATATTTACGGGGTATTTAAAAATGTTAACGGTTTGCAGGTGGGCAACAACGTACGCTTCGCCGGCATTAACGTTGGCGTTGTTGACGCCATAACCATTATATCCGACAGTTCGGCCCGGGTTGATGTTACGCTCAATAATACCGTAAAAAAGTTTGTAAAAAAAGATTCCAAATTAAGCATCGGCAGCGATGGTTTAATGGGCGATAAACTGGTAGTATTAGCGCCTGGCGGAATTACCAGCAACGAGGAAGTGCGCGAAGGCCAGCAATTGACAGCAATTAACCCGGTGGATGTTGATAAGATAATTGCCAAAATTACCGGCGTGGCCAACAATGCTGAATCATTAACAGCCGGTTTGTCGCAAATTGTGGCCAAAATAAATAGCGGTCAGGGTAGTATAGGCAGGTTATTGAATAGCGATAAACTTTCAAAGGATCTGGAAGGTACTGTTAGACAGGCCCAAACGACCATGGCCAACGTGCACACCACCAGCACCACTTTAAATACCGACCTGAAAGCGGCTCAAAGCAATTTTTTGCTAAAAGGGTTTTTCAAAAAGAAGAAGAAAAAAGAGCAACAGGATTCAATAAAGAAAGCACAGGATGCTGCGGCCGCCGCAGGTGGTACGCCGCCTAAACAGTAGAGGGTTTTATTTAGGATTTGGGAAGTTCGATTTAAACTTTCTATTTTACCGCAGAGGCCACAGAGAAAGCATAGAGCACGCGGAGTTTTTAATAGTAATTCGCTTACTTATTAAATATTCACAAGTTGTTTTCTCTTTTCTTTGTGTGCTTTGCGACTCCTTTGCGCTCTTTCTGGTTAATACTCACAAGTACCAGAAGGGTCTTCAAAATCTGAAACAAAAATTAAATTCCCAACGATTCACACGCTTTTTCGGCCGCCAGTTTCTCGGCGTTCTTTTTGCTGAATTCTTTGCCGAGGCCCATCATCTCGCCGTCAATAACGGCGTGTACTGTAAAAAGTTTGGTGTTTTCGCCATCAGAATTGCCCACTAAATCAAAAGTAATATCTTTTCCATGGCGCTGGCACCATTCAATGAGCTTACTTTTAAAATTGGTTTCGGTTTGCTCGAGCGTGTGGATATCCACATGCGATTTGATGATGTAATTTACCAGGAAACTTCGGGTAAAATCGTAGCCTTTATCCAGGTATACAGCGCCTATCAGTGCTTCGAAGGCATCGCCAAGCAGCGACCCTTGCCTTGACGAGTTGAGCATACGACTATCGTACTCAATTAGTTTATCAAAACCAAGCTTGCGGGCCAGCTGGTTTAGGTTTACGCGGCTTACAATTTTCGAGCGCAATTCAGTCAAAAACCCTTCGTCTTCGTAAGGGTATAACTTAAAAAGCACTTCGGCTACTACACTTCCTAATACGGCATCGCCCAAAAACTCAAGGCGCTCGTTACTGTTTTTTACACCTTTTTTAACATTGGTGGCCACAGACTTATGGCGAAAAGCCATACGGTATAACGACAAATTGCCCGGCACAAAACCGAGCAAATTTTTTAAAACCTTTACGTATTTTCTATTAGGAGATATGTATAGCTTGTAAAAACGACTTATAGGCATCCAATTTTATTATTCTTCGTACTTTTTAAATATTACTGAAGCATTGTGCCCTCCAAAGCCAAAGCCATTGCTTTGTGCAACGCGCACCACTCGTTGCTGAGCCTTATTAAACGTAAAGTTTATTTTAGGATCAAAAGCCGGATCGTCAGTAAAGTGATTTATTGTAGGTGGGATAATGTTGTTTTTTATCGCCAATATAGCTGCAATTGCCTCAACTGCACCGGCAGCACCTAATAAGTGACCGGTCATTGATTTGGTTGAGCTGATATTTATATCATAAACCCTTTGTCCATAAACATCCATTATGGCTTTAACTTCCTGCGGATCGCCAATTGGTGTTGATGTTCCGTGAACGTTTACATAATCAATTTCTTCGGGGGTGATGCCTGCATCCTGCAATGCTGCACGCATTACCAGGGCTGCGCCTAATCCGTCCGGATGTGGTGCGGTCATGTGGTAAGCATCGGCACTCATTCCGCCGCCAATCATTTCGGCATAAATTTTAGCGCCGCGGGCTTTTGCATGTTCCAGCTCTTCTAAAATTATAGTACCTGCGCCTTCGCCTGCAACAAATCCATCACGATCAAGGTCGAAAGGCCTCGATGCCGTTGCCGGATCATCGTTACGGGTTGACAGCGCATGCATGGCGTTAAAACCACCAATACCTGCTTCGTTAATAATTGCTTCGGAACCGCCGCTGATAAACATTTTAGCTTTACCCAAACGGATATAGTTAAATGAGTCGATCAAGGAATTGTTTGACGATGCACATGCCGAAACCGTGGAGAAATTTGGACCGCGCAAACCATATTTGATAGAAATATGGCCGGGGGCAATATCGGCGATCATTTTAGGGATAAAAAACGGATTAAAACGGGGGGTTCCATCGCCCTTGGCAAAGTTAACTACCTCGTCTAAAAATGTTTTTAAACCACCAATGCCTGATCCCCAGATAACCCCAATTTGGCTGGTATCCAGTTTCGAAAAGTCTAAACCGGCATCTTTTACCGCTTCTTCCGTCGAAAATAAAGCATACTGAACAAAAGGATCGAGTTTCCTCGCGTCTTTTCTGCCCAAAAAAGCATCGGCATCAAAGCCTTTCACTTCGCATGCAAATTTGGTTTTGAACTTTTCGGTATCAAAACTCTTAATCAAGGCGGCGCCACTCACTCCATTGATCAACGATTCCCAATATTCAGGAACGGTGTTGCCAATCGGAGTAAGTGCCCCAAGCCCGCTTACTACAACTCTTTTAAACTCCATTTAATGATGTTAAGGAGTGTACTTTATTTAACGTTTTTTTCAAGGTAAGCAACCGCTTGACCTACAGTGCCAATTGTTTCGGCCTGGTCATCAGGGATGGCAACGTTAAATTCTTTTTCAAACTCCATGATTAATTCCACGGTGTCTAAAGAATCAGCACCAAGATCATTGGTGAAGCTAGCTTCGGGTGTTACTTCACTTTCGTCAACTCCCAATTTTTCAACGATAATAGCTTTTACTCTTGAAGCGATATCAGACATAGTCTTATAGTTTAATGATTAATAAAAAATTTGTGCAAAGGAAAAATAAATTCTGATAATTATCAAATCTAAAAACTTTTGTATAATCTGCAACAAAATTTTATTGCAAACATTTCGATTTGTATTTTTACCGCCGCAAAAGTAATAAATTTGAGCAGGAAATATCCAAAGTTTAATATCGATCTTGATTTTGTTTTGATCGCAGTTACCACTTCACAAAAAGATTACCGTATTTGCTATCTGATAAACAAGCACTTAGGCTTTAATTTTACAAAAATTTCCGATCTATCCGTCAATATTTATAACGACGAACGCGAAGTTTTGTTCTCCAGATACCATTATAATTGGGAAACCACCGAAACAGATTTTTATTTTATCGCTAATAAAGGGTCCGACGGCTACTTAATTCCCGAATTAATTAAGCACGATTATTTTTTATTAATAAAGAATTATATAGACGACCATGACCTGGAAACACTTGTTTCCGCGTTAAATAAGATACCCGAAATTTTAACCGCAGTAAAGATTGCGCCCAAAAAAGTGAAATCACGTGAAAATCTCTTATTTTAGCGCAAAATTTTTAAGGTGTTTTCAATACACCATTATACAAAGCCAACGCAAGCCTGTATTAATCAGATAAATATGAAACTAAATTATAACCGGACTAAGATTGTTGCCACCATGGGCCCCGCCTCGGCTAAGAAAGAAGTGTTGTTAGCCATGATAAAGGCAGGCGTAAATATTTGCCGCCTTAACTTTTCGCACGGAAAAGTGCAGGACCATAAGGCCGTGATTGATACCATTCGCGAAATTAATGAGGAATACAAAACCAATGTAGGTATACTGGCCGATTTACAGGGCCCTAAAATCCGCATCGGCCTGGTGAAAGATGGCGGAATCCATTTAAAAAACGGCACACGTATTAATATAACTACGCATGAGCTGATTGGCGACGATAACCAGATTTATATTACTTACCCCACTTTCCCGCAAGATGTACAGAAAGATGAAATTATTTTGCTGGACGACGGGAAAATTCAAATGAAGGTTATTGAAACCAACCGCAAGGATACTGTTGTTTGCGAAGTGGTTCACGGTGGTATTTTAACATCGCGCAAAGGGGTTAACCTGCCCAACACCAAAGTATCTATCCCCAGCTTAACCGAGGAAGATTTATACAACCTTAAATATGCATTGGAATGGGATGTGGATTGGATTGGTTTGTCGTTTGTGCGTACCGGTCAGGATATTGATGAGCTGAAAAAAATAATTGCCGAAAGCGGCAAAGCTGCCAAAGTTATTGCTAAGGTTGAAAAACCCGAAGCCATTGAAAATATCGACGAAATTATTGCTGCCACTGATGGCGTAATGGTTGCCCGTGGTGATCTTGGTGTTGAAATGCCATTGGAAGAAGTACCATTGTTACAAAAAATGATTGCCCGCAAATGCCGCGAAGCATCAAAACCGGTAATTGTGGCTACCCAAATGCTGGAATCAATGATTACCACCCCGCGCCCAACACGCGCCGAAGTGAACGATGTAGCCAACTCGGTATTAGATGGCGCTGATGCCGTAATGCTAAGCGGTGAAACATCGGTTGGTGAATTCCCGGTGATTGTTATTGAAACCATGGCCAAAATTGTTCGTAACGTTGAAGAATTGGGCTACCCTTATAATTCTAACAAAGAAGCAGCCGCAGATGCCGCTTCGCCCGAATATTTAGTGAGCGCTGTATGTGGCTCGGCCGTTTATTTAGCCGAACATACCAACGCTGTAGCTATTGTTGCCATGACCCGCACGGGTTATACCGCTTTCCAAATAGCCAGTTACCGCCCAAAAGCGTTTACTTACGTTTTTACCCCTAATAAACACCTGCTAAATGCACTTAGCCTGGTTTGGGGCGTTAAAACTTTTTATTACGACAGCCTGGAAAGTACCGATAAAAGTATTGCCGATGTTATAAATACCCTGAAAGCCGAAGGTTTTGTTGAATCGGGCGATGTGGTAATTAATACCGCATCGGCGCCGATAGCCGAATTGGGTAAAACCAATATGCTGAAAGTTTCGGTGGTGTAAAAGTGATTAGTTGATTGGGTTGGATTGAGTTTTTTTAAATAACAGTTCACCCAAACAAAAAATACAATAGAGATAGGAAGCCTGGCTAAATGCCGGGCTTTTTATTGTGAACTTGTGGCCTGGGCAATGCACCACCAAAACTCATACTCTCGCTGCGGGATTAAAAAAAAGCATGATATACAATAGAACGTTAAAAAATAATCTACATCCATTGAAGGCCCTGTTCTATAATACTATTGGATTTTCAGCAGCCGCGTACTACTTTTCCAAATCTGACACGTATGACAATTCAACCACTTATCTAATTCTTTTTTTAATTTGGCTACTTATTTTAGTTATCGTAAGTGCTTTGCACATTGATTATTTCTTTAAATCCAGAACAGTTGAAATTGATACGTCATCGAAGTTTATAGCTTTTGATCAACATGAGCGAATTTATTTTAACCAGATCAAAGAAATTACCTTAGTAATCCCCCCTGCGTTATACAGGAAGGACCCAGTCAATGTATCACCTTTTGACGACTATCATTACGCAAGGTTCGTAACAAATGACGGAAAAAGTTATTTCTTTACCTGCCTGTTAAGTCAAAATGTAGAAAAGGTGGTTATTCAAATTGGCGTCCCGTTACAAATTAAGAAAAGACTTATTGCGGTCACATTTTTTTAAAGAAAACAGTTTGTTAGTCATGGAGTGATATGAAGTTTGAAGGGGGTAAGCCGCAATCAGGCGCGTATGACGGGTAAGAGCCTTTGCGATTTCGGCTACGGCTTCCTACTCTTGCCGGAGTGGGAATAATCAAAGGCTTGCGCAACAGTCATATTTACGGCTCAACGGCCAACGCAGTTGTGCCACGGCCACGACACGCTTGGACGGGCTAAACCACACTCTCTTTTTAACCTGCATGGTGCTTTGTAAGTACAAGGAATGTTATGACTATAAATAATAAAAAGAGCGGCTGAATAAAAATCCCAATCTGGCGCGAGTATGACGGGCAAAGGCAGGGCGGGCAAAGGCTACTCGTGCCTTAGCCATCAACCCATCTCAAACTATCTACAACACCAATGGATCAACCAAAATAATGTCAATTAAAACCAGGTATGCCACAATAATCGCGGGCGCTGCTGTATAAATAATCTTCTGGTTTTTCAACAATGCCCGCTTCTACCGGGTTGTAGTGGGTATAATCCAGCTTTTGATGCAATATTTTAGGGTTAAAAAGCTCAATAGGATGATTGTCCTGTTGCCATAGCTGAAACTTTTCATTTTGGCTGTTCTTTTTTCCGGCTCTTTCCATCATCCACAGCATCCATTCGCGCCGGCTTTCGCCGGGATGTTTTTCAATCGCTTCCCTTAACGCAATTGAAGTATGTTTTTTCATATCGCGCATAATGTTCTCCAGTTTGTCGGCATGTGTGCCGATAATTAGATGTACATGACTGGGCATTATACACCAACCATATATTTCCAATCCTTTAAATTGTTGGCAATGTTTCCATGAAGCCAGCAGGATATCCTTATATTCGTTTCGGATAAAAAGATCTATCCAGTTGATTACGGCAAAGCTTACAAAATACAGCTGATCCTGATCGTTAAATTTGTATTTGGTGCTCATGGCCGAGTAAAAATAGCGGAACGGCATTAATAAAACAAACCGCTTTATATTTTGTGCGGACCGTCAACCTGTCAACTTACTAAGGCACGAGTAGCCTTTGTGCGCCTGGCTTTTGCCCGTCATACTCGCGCCAGAGGAGCGTTTAAAGAATAATTAATGAGAAGAAAATCCTTTTTAGTTTGTACTTGCACCATGGGGAGAAATAAATCATGTTAAAAAGATTTATCTTAAAGATCGTTAAAAACCCATTTGGTGTCTATTTACTGTGGATACTTTTATTATTGCTTTTTTGCATTATTGGAATACCATTACTAAGTATTGGACATCCGGGCGGAGAGCAAGTGCCTTTTACACTTTTAGGCTATGCGTGCGATGCATTTGATATTGGATTTATACTTATAAGTGCAACATCACCATTTATATACCACAAATGGTACAGGAAATATGCGTATATTCCTTTAATTGTGCCTCTATTAATTATCGGGATAATATTATGGTCGATGATTAGTGTTTATATTTCAAATGGGTACAACTATGCTTGGTAGCCAGGGGCGACATATTGAAAAAACATAAAAACGAAACACAGTCTGGCGCGAGTATGACGGGGAAAGGCCGGGCGCGCAAAGGCTACTGGTGCCTTAGCCACTAACCGCGATTGAAAAAAGGCGCGAGTAGCCTTTGCGCGCACTGGGCAGCGCTTCAGACTCGCGCCAGAGAAGGAATATAATAGGACAAATTTGCTCAATCGCATTTTAAACTCTAATTGATAATTTTTTTACAAGAAAACCATGATAAATCGGCTTAAAAACTTTGTTTTCAAAATGCTTGGCATAGCATTGTGTTTTCTCTCTGTGAATTGTTCTGGCCAAATATATATTGGATATTCACAGCGAGCCTTAAACTTTGTCAATTATGGGCGCACAAATAACCCAACCGACGACAGTCTGTATACCGGATATCAAAAAGAAATAGGAGTTTACATTTGGCCATATCAGAAAATTATCTTTAATATCTCTATTAATAAGCCCGGTCATAAAGTTGTTATAACCGATAGTGAAAGAAATTTATTATATACGCAAACTGCAAATAGTGGCAATTATTATTACACAACATCTATGTTTAAAAAGGCAATTGCAATATACGATCAAGTAAATGGCAATTGCTATTCTCATGCTTTCGTGGGTTACTGGGATTTTTTGAATGCAAGGGTTGTGTTTGGAACACCAACAGTCAGTGATGTTAACATAAAAATAACTGTGCAGTTACTCCCGATGGATCTGGATACTCTAAACAAGCACTTTGTGAGATTTCTGAAACTTGGGCCGGCGTTAATAGATGAAACACGCTTTTTTTCGATAAGCTTGTCAAAATTGCCTGCAATAAACATTAGAAACGAGCATGATTTTGAAATGCCAGACGAAGAAGATAATACGTTAACAGATACACTGACATATCGAAAGTTTCGGAATTACCTTGATGAAAATAAACAATTCTTTCAAAGCGACACTACTGGTTTGAATTACAACAGCAAAAAAGGAAATTACAAAATTATTATTGATTTTAAAAACACCTATTACCTTAAATGGGATAAATCAAATGCATTTTTTAGTGCATTAATTTCGTACCTAAAACAATCAGACGCCGATAAAAAAGCTATAAAAGTTTTAGTTAACAATACTTTGAATTAAGCAAAGTCTGCGAACTTTACCTTTCGAACGCATAAAGTAATTGAACAAATGACGTTCTTGTTTTGACGCAACTTCGGTGAAAAAAACCCTTCTTTACGCGAGCCCTCCTCTCCTCTCGCGCGAGGTAGTATGATTAAAACCAAATAAAATTAAAATGAATTTAAATAAAGATGTACAAATAACCAATAAATCAAGCAACTCTTTCATTGCACAATTAAAAGCGACTGATGAAAATGAAATAGTTTCAATAGAAATTACTAACGACAGTAAACTACAGAAAATTGAAACTTATGGAGATAATTTTTATGAATGTTTATTAAAAATAAGAGCTGAATTAGAAAAGAGAGGGTTATTCATTTTGTGTTTAGGCTCATCAATAAATGTCTGGCCGTCCGGGATGTCAAGTCAAATGAGCAAAGGGCTCAAAGCGTATAAACGAAAGCTATGCCAATAAACAGTTTTAACTGACATGGTTAATATATTTGACCCGGCAGCTGAAGACGAAGTGGTTACAATTGCGGAACAAAGGCTATTCTCGGAAAACTGGGTGAAAAGTTTAATTAAGTGAGGTAGTTTAGGCGGCTCGCGCCAGAGGGAGATCCCACATAGCCTTTTAACAACTACTAATTAAATTCAAGCGACACGTTTGAATGGGCGGGAAGTAGCTGTAAGAATCCAAGACCGCCAGCATTAATACATTATAAACCATAACCTGTACATTGAATGACTGCAACGTCCATAATATCTTTGTTTCAAAGATTATTTCAGCGAAACAAAAATTATAGAATCAGGACATCGGGTGGTGCAGAAGCAATTGCTCAACTTAAAAAAGCCTGCCCGATTTCTTGATGGACAAACAATAAAAGTTGATTTTATTTTAAAACGCAAAAAAATAACAGTCATGAATATTTATAGAAAATGCAGTGTCATCCTTTTAACAACCTTTTCAGTCGCTATCGCATCGGCTAATGCACAAGTAAACAATAACGGTCAGTTCCGTTTGAATCCGCTGGAGATAAAGGCGCTCAAAAACGCGGGCTCCAATGCACCAGGTTCCTCTAACTATTCTGCTGTGCAGGAAATTGTTGTGATGGGCGACCCGTCTAAACCAGGCGTTTACATGATTTTGTTAAAGATTGCCGCCAATACAAAAATTGCTGCACATCTGCACCCTGATCAGCGGGTAGCTACCGTTTTGTCGGGCACCTGGTATTTTGGATACGGAGCTCAATTTGACGAAAGTAAACTAAAAAGACTTCCGGCAGGTAGTATTTATTCAGAAGTTGCGGGCCAAAATCATTTTGCCATGACAAAGGAGCCGGTCATTGTTGAAATAACGGGTTATGGCCCATCCGGAGTCAACTATGTCGATCCTGCTGATGATCCCTCCGGCAAGAAATAGACTAACTCATTCAAAACAACTCCCGCAAGCGGCCCCCTCTGCCGGCAGTCCAATGTCATTAAGTTAAGCCCCGGACCCGGTAGGGGCCTAATATTGGTAGAAAAAATCGCCGAAAAACAACGCTCCGTTAGGTGCGGCACCTCGCTAATGTTGTGTACCTACAGCACGCTAACGCTTCTATTTTCTTATTTCTACCAATATCTGGCACCTAACGGCGCCATCGAAGCCCAACTCATCACTTTGCTTAATGACATTGGGCGCGAGTATGCCGGGCCGCCGCGGGCGTAAAGGCGACGGCCATGACGGCGTATGATCCGTCCATTGGCGGACTGGCCCCGGTTTCTACCAACCGGGGGAACCTCATATTTTAATGAAAAAAGATTGGAGATAAATAAAAACAAACCATCAAACTTATTTCAAAACCGGCTCATTTAAAGCATTAAAAAGGGCTGCCAATTTATGAGTCAATATTTCTATACTGATGGGTTTCGACAGGTATTCGTCCATGCCTGCGTTCATGCAGTTTTCTTTGTCGTCGTTTAGGGCATTGGCGGTCATTGCGGCAATTAGCGGCCTGGCGCCATATAGCTGGCGTATTATTCGGGTGGTTTCCAATCCATCCATTTTTGGCATTTGTATATCCATTAATATCAGGTCGTAGGGTTTTTGGCTCATCATTATCAAAACCTCTTCTCCATCATTAGCAAGCGCCGGATGATAGCCTAATTTATCCAGCACGCGCAAAATTAACCGCTGGTTCATTAAGTTATCTTCGGCCACTAATATATTTAAGGGATGTTGCGTTGCAAATTGGTCGGAAAGAAGCGACTTTTTAATGCCGGCTTTCAGCAGCGCTTCTTTATCCGCAGCTAACGTCAATCCGTCGGGCATTTGAGGCTGACTGCCGGATTTGGTTAAAACGGTGGCGGGGTGCTGCTGCGGCTGGTTACAGGTGATACAAAAGGTGAAAGTACTGCCGGCGCCAGGCTGGCTCTTTACGGCTATATTACCCCCCATCAATGTCACCAAACGCTCACAAATTACTAATCCTAAACCCGAACCTCCGTATTGCCTGGTGATGGACGAATCAACCTGTTTAAACGGCTGAAATAACTGGCCAATTTGCGATGCCGGGATACCAATGCCGGTATCTGTTATTTCAAAGTGCAGCTCAAACCCTGCGCTGGTTGTGTTACCGGCAGTAACCATAATGCGTACCGACCCTTTATGCGTAAACTTTATAGCATTGCCAACCAGGTTGGTTAGTACCTGCCGCAAACGCAAACTATCGGCTATTATGGTTGGGGGCACACCATCTGCTATATGAAAGTCGATATCGATTAAAGTTTCGGCAGCCTTAAAGGCAAACAGCGCCAAAACATCCTGAACGCACTTGCTCAGGTTAAATGCCTGGTAATCCAGCTCCAGTTTGCCCGATTCTATTTTCGAAAAATCGAGTATGTCATTAATTACCATCAACAACGATTCGCCGCTGGTAATAATAGCATCTGTATACTCGCGCTGCTCGCTATCCTGTTCTGTTTCGGCAAGCAATGCGGCCATACCCAGTACACCGTTCATGGGTGTACGTATTTCGTGACTCATGGTGGCCAAAAAGGTGGTTTTTGCCAAACTGGCTTTATGGGCCTCGTCCATAGCCTTTTCGGCTATTAGGCGGGCATTTTGCTCCTGGGTTTTTTGGTCGGTTAATTGCGCATTAACAAAAAGCAATTCCTCGGTCCGTATCTTAACTTGTTTTTTTAGTTCAATTCTTTGTTTCCGGATAAAATTTACGCGGTATAAGTAAAACGAATAATAAAGCCCTATAAATGCCAGGCCGCATAAAATACGGAACCACCAGGTTTGCCAATAAGGCGGGATAATAATGATTTTTATGGTA
>JABDBM010000097.1 GCA_013288685.1 Bacteroidota bacterium
TACCGCAGAAAACACGCAACACAAATTTGTACATCAATAAAGCCACTACGACGGGCAATACCCACCATAATGAAATAATTTGTTCATTCATTTTTTTAGATTGAAAATTTTTAGATTGAAAATAATAAAATTAAATCCGGAGCCCTTGAGGTGCGGGCCTTTACGAAAACTACCAGCATTAATCCGTAGTACCTTGGCTGTGTAGTGATAATTAGATTGCAAGAATTTACGGTTGTTACTAAAATTGTGATAAATATTTTATGAAAGCGGCAAAACCCAAAGATATAATAATCAGGATTACACTGCATATAAAAATAATATGCCTGCAAGCGATAAACATTTTTTGCAAGATGGTGGTTATAACTATCAGTTAACCACAGCGCCATGAAAATAGCAAGCAAAAAAACCGGTGTAAAAAAAACGCCACCAAAAGGAGGCGAACAACAGGATCATTCCGAAATTAAGACCGATTTTCCGCTGAGTGAAAAAGATGAGGTAAAAAAAGCAGAAGAAAAGTTAAGAGAAGGAACGGAGGCAAAGAAACGCTTATAACCTTGTTTTTAAATAGTCCTTGTACTCATCCTGTATCATACCCGAGGCTACAAATTTGGTTTCGGATGCACGGTAATTGCTAATGGCAAATTCGATTGCGTCATCTGCATCGTCAAAAGTATTTTCTATGTAAGGCTCGTCAGGGTCGAGGGTTGAAAAAGCGTAAACATCAGTAAAACCTTCATTACCATCGTCGAAGCACTCTACGTAACCCAGGGTATACTCTCCTGTCCTTTGTTTTTGAATCCATAACCATTTTAAAACAACATAATCCTTTACTTTGTCGGCCGAGAGCCATTGCTCAACCAATTTGCCGTTTCTTAGCCGGGCCAACAGTTCGCCTTTATCCAGGTATTTCATTTTTTCCTATGTTTGGTTAGCTTCATTCAGCAATTGCTGAAAACAATCAATATACTGCCCAACGTGCAGTCCATCCACCAGTGCATGGTGTACATGGATGGACACCGGCATTGACCGTTTGCCGTCAGTTTCGGTCATTTTACCAAAGGATATTCTCGGGCAACTGTCCTTAACCGAAAACATGCGCGCATGCGAAAGCGATGTGAAATTTATCCAGGGAAGCGAGGAGTAGCGTATCAAATCTTCTTTTGGCGAGCGTTGCAAATCTGTACGCGCTTTAACGCGTTCAATCTCCGGCATTGCTTTTTCAATAAATTCTTCGAGTGAGGGGTAATAATCAAAATAACAATAGCCAAAAGTGCCGTTGCTGCGGGCAACGGTTGTTCCTCCGTTTATTTGGTCGTAAACGTAGACCTCGTCATTTTCAATTCTCATTTTAAACGGTTCAACAAGCTGTATAGCCGCCAGCGACTTATGAAGGGTATATAAAAAAAAGGAGACGCCCAATTGTTTGGCGTTTTTGTAAGCCAAAGTGCAATCAACGTTTACGTTAACACCATAAAAAGGCTCTTCGAACTTGCTGAAGAAGTTGAAATGGTCCTTCCGGTTCCAGTTTTCGATATCGATTTTTCGCTTCATGGCTAACAAAAATAGGAGATTCTAAATGAAATTATTTACTGTTTTGGTGGCATACTTGGCTCTGAAAATTAAGAGGTAATATTTCTGTTACAAGTTATTAATTTAATTTTGATCCGGAACAATTATTACCTTTCATGATTGTAACATCAAACAACAAACATCAGGGTTTCAAACAAATATTGTATTCCTTGTAAACAATTTATACCCCTGCTGCATGTCTGTAATCCGTATTAACCAATGGCTTAATAAATTTAGAAAATACTTTTTTACTTATCGCGACGGTTACTTTGATTTGCCCTATCTTTCCAATAGTCCCAATTTGATGGTAGAATCGTTCAAGCGGATGCCGTTTACGCGGTATGACGGTTCTGGCAATGTTATTTATACCAAAAATATGTTTACCGATGGGGCAATGTATTTTTGTGAGCTGGAAGAGGGTTTGTGGATCATGCAGACAGAAATGGAGTTTAAGAAGAACGTATCGACCAATGCCTTATATGATCAGGAGCCCTGCGATTATCATTTCCTCTCTTATTTTATTTATAACAGCCCGGTAAAGCGCCAGGGCTTCAACGGCGTTACCATACCTATACAAGGATGGGGCTTTTACAAACCCGGAACGGAGATAAAGGCTTATTTTAATAAAGGAGATACCGGTATTTTTACCGATTTTGTTTTTAGCAAATCGTGG
Organism: Bacteroidota bacterium; assembly: GCA_013288685.1. Classification (GTDB taxonomy): domain Bacteria; phylum Bacteroidota; class Bacteroidia; order Sphingobacteriales; family Sphingobacteriaceae; genus Mucilaginibacter. The sequence continues at coordinate 2,243 of JABDBM010000097.1, forward strand.
TTCGAAAGGCATATTCCCTTAAATGGCAAGCATGATTTTAAGCCTTTCCTGGAATCGGGTGATACCTATAAAACGTGGGAAGATATGGTTCCTGGATCAGAACGGATGATTAAGGAAATATTAGCTTTGCTGAAAACCAACAAGCCCGAAGAAAGCCTTATTCCCATAAAAATAATCTGTTTGAAAATTATTTCTCAATTTTTTAACAGCATATCCACAACACACCCCCTTAAACCGCACGCCGCCCTGCGTGACAGTGACAGCCGATTGGTTGCCCGCACCGAAAATATTTTGCGCGATAACCTGATCACCTCGTTTCCGGGTATCGACGAATTGGCACAAACACTAAATACCTCGCCTACCAAATTAACCACCGCATTTAAAACGGTACACAACAATTCCATTTACCAGTACTATCAGCAAAAGCAAATGGAGCTTGCCCTGGAGATGTTAAAAACCGGAGGCATGAGCGTTAAAGCAGCAGCTATTACGCTGGGGTACCAAAGTCAGGGCAAGTTTTCGGCAGCATTTAAAAAACACCACCAGATGTTGCCCTCTGAGATAAAACAGATGGCTGTTTAATTTCTTTTTACATTTAGTGTTATCGGGCTACTTATTAGTGTTATTGGGAAACTATCCCGACAGGCCAACGATTAACTTTGAATAATATTAATATTGATTATTATTGATTTTCGATAAAAACTTTACTATTAAGGATAGTAGGGAGTAAGAGTTTAAAATTTTGTAATGTTTTGCGTGTCAATTTTAACGCTTGCCGAAATGGCAGTGTTAAAATATATCTTTAAAATCATTGATAATAAAATTTAAAGACCCCAAACTATGTCTAAACCTTATCACATTTTGTTTAACACGATGCCGCTAAACCAGTTAAAATGCTTTGTAGCATTCCGTTTGTTATAATTTTAACAGGCTTTACACACTTGAATTTATTTGCCGGTGCACCTGGCGAGTTTAAATACCAGCTCGTTTTACTATAGGAATAATTTATTTCGTTTGTTAATATTTATTATACATAGTAAATGGCATCTTACTACAAGATAAATTATTGAAAATAAGCATTGTAAACCTCCTTCGGTATATTGTTTAGCAGCCGGCCACAATATTAATATCCTGATACAATCATACAGCGCTTGTATGGTTTGAACTTTTTTAGCTTGCAAAAACTAACCCCTTATATAAATCCAATTCATGAAAATCACAATTCCACTCGCGTTAGCGGTCTTATGCCTTGTTGCGTCAGTAGCTACTGCAAAAACGCCTGTTAAGTTAACCAAACGTTCAGCAACACGTTACCACGCCGGTTCAAATATCGCTTTGCCCGGACGCAGTGTTGCTCCTCCCGATCCTTTTCCTTCCTATGAACAAGGCGGGCCTAAATTGGTTGGCAGTAATGCAGTTAAAGCGGGCATAGGACAATCTATCTGCGTAAGCGCCGATGGTAAAACTGCGCTGGTAGGCGGCCCAACAGATAACTTTGGCAAGGGCGCTGTTTGGGTTTATGTACTTAGCGGCAACACCTGGGTACAGCAGGGCCTTAAATTTCAACGAACCGGTGTAGTGAATTTTGGCTGGTCGGTAGCGTTAAGCGCCGATGGCAATACCGCAATTATTGGCGCTCCTGATATAAACAATACCGGAACTAACGGATCGCTATGGGTATATAAACGAACCGGCACTACCTGGGCAAAAAATGCCCTGGTGCAAAGCGGCCCGGGTGCAGTAGGTCAATCTGTCGGGGTCAGTGCAGCCGGCGATGAAATTATTACAACTAATCCTAACGTTGAAGTTGATTTTTTTCACTACCAAACTCCTTATTACTGGACTTATGGACATGTAAATATACTCGGAGGCTGGGTACAAACAGTGGTGGGTACTGCGCCGGGTGCCCCTCCGCTTCCTCTTCCTATGTATTCTGCTGCAATCAGCGGCGATGGAAAGACCGTAGTTATTGGCGGGGATGGTCTGACTAACGCTTACGGCGTGCGATACACCGGCGGTCGCTACGGCGGGCCAGTTTCTGCCTCACTGGTTGGAATAGGAGAGCTTGCGTTTTCAGTTACCGGTGCTGCCACATCACAAGTAACAACAATTGCCTTGAGCGCTGATGGCGCTACCGCAATAATAGGAGTTCCGGGCGATAATAATGGGCAGGGTGCGGCATGGATATTTCGCCAAAGACCGCAAAACGGAGGGGTTTGGGAGTATTCGCATGGCGAAAAGTTAACAGGAACAAGTAATATTGGCGCCGCAAGGCAAGGTACGAGCGTTGCGTTGAGCGCAGATGGCAATACGGCAATAGTAGGCGGTGCCGGTGATAATGCGAACCAGGGCGCTTCATGGATATACACCCATACCAAGCAGGATAGCGTGATAATCACCGTTAAAAACTATCTTACTTACGTTGATACCAGTTGGAAACAGCATGGCCCCAAAATTGTAAACACCGGCAACATTGCCGCCGCTATGCAGGGAACGGCTGTGGCGCTAACTTCTGATGGCCAAACCGCCTTTGTTGGCGGAGCTGCTGATGCCCACGGGCAAGGTGCTATTTGGTTCGACGCGATATTAAACTATCCGCCGGCAACACTTGCCCAGGGTATCTCATTTTCAAACGTTACTGATACTTCGGCCACGGCAATGTGGACCAACGGCAACGGCGATGCAAGGGCAGTATTTATAGCATATAACCCTACTGTTTCCCCGGTTCCTGCAGACAGAATAAGTTATACTGCAGATACCGCATTTAAAGCCGGCCAGCAGTTGGGTACAACCGGCTGGTATTGCATTTATAACGGCCCAGGTTCGCAGGTAAACATAGGTGCGCTAACCGCAGGTACCACCTACAAGTTAGCTGTTGTGGAATATAACAGTACCCCCGGTAATGAATTGTATACAACCGCTAAGCTTAACTATGGCAATTTAACCACATTGACGTTGTTTCCAACTATAGCAGCACAACAGCTGAAGTTTAGCAACACTACCGCTAATACTACTACTGTAAGTTGGATAAGCGGTAATGGCACACATCGCGCGGTGTTTATGCGTGCCGGCATTTACAACAGCGCAGCACCGGTTGATAGTAACACTTATGCCGCCGATCCCAAATTTGGTTCGGGTGGTCGTATTGGTGTTTCTGACTGGTATTGTATTTATAACGGCACAGGCTCAACAGTTAATATCAGTGGGTTAAATGCGTATAGCCCATACCGCGTAACAGTAGTGGAATACTACGGGGCGCCGGGAAGCGAGAGATATACCGACACCAAACTTAACCCGGCTAACGTGTATACAAATGGCGCACCATCGCTGAATAGTTTTTACCTGCCGGGCGGCGAGTCAACTGCATCAACATTTTCGTTAAGCAGTGCAAAGGTTGAGGTTAATAATCTTTTATCGCCAAACGGTGATGGTATCAATGATATTTGGGTGGTGAAGAACATAGCCTTTTATCCTGATAATTCGGTTACCGTTTATGACAAGGCCGGTAAGATTGTATTTACCAAAAAAGGGTACACCAATGATTGGGATGGCAGTTATCGTGGCTCGGTATTAAATTCAGGAACTTATTACTACCTGGTTGATTTAGGAAATGGCACCAATATTAAAGGATATATTACAGTGGTGAAAGGGGAATAAGAAGGAGTCCAAAAGTCCGGAATCCCAATAATTATTGGGATAGTAAAGTCCGGAAGTAAAAAATAAAAGTTAATATTTCTACAACTCATGCAGTTTTAAAGCTGTGTGAGTTTTTTATTATCACTCGTAGGGGACGTTGATCCCCGCACCACCAACATCGATGGCAATACCAAATGTTCCTTTTCCAACTGGATATATTTGTGTGATAAATATTCAAAAAGCAGTTCAGCGGCCTTTTGTCCCATCGCAAATGCTGGTTGCTGAACCGTTGTGAGCGACGGGTTTAAAACCGGCGCGGTTATTTGATTAGTAAAGCAAACAATTTTTATATCGTTGGGGATGCTCAACTTAACTTCTTCGGCGGCAAGGTAGGCTGCGGTCGACAAGTGTTCAACGGTGAGTAAAAGGCCGTCGGGTTGTACCTCATTTAAATGATTGCCGATTAACTTTATACTTTCGTCCGAATATTTATTGGGGCAATAAACAAAGTTTGATGGTAGCGGCGTTATCCCTCCGGCTTCTAACGCCCTCCTGAAACCATCTTTCCTTGCCAAAAAAATGGAAACGTGCCCTTGCACGGTTATCAGCGAGATATTTTTACATCCCTGTTTTATTAAATGACAGGTAGCGTTATACGCACTGTTAAAATCGTCGGTAGTTACGCTTGCTGTTGGGATTTGCCTGCAGTCCCTGTCGAAAAACACGATAGGAATGCCTGCTTTTTGTAATTTGCCAATATGGGCAGTATCCAGGGTGCTACTGGCCACTGACATCAGCAATCCATCAACCCGGCCGCTGGTAAATTCATTTAAAATAGCTGCTTCCCTTTCGTAACTATCGTGTGTAAGGTAAATAAGGGCATGATATTTTTTGTTGCCGGCAACGCTTTCAATACCGTTAATAGCCTGGCTAAAAAAGCTGTCGGCAATTTCGGGTATTACTATCGCTATGGTATTGCTTTGATGGCTTCGCAGGCCGCTGGCGTAGGCATTGGCCACATAATTTAAACGCTCTGCAGCCTCCCTAACCTTTATTTTGGTTGCTTCGCTGATGTCATAACTATCGCGCAGCGCCTTTGATATGGTAGCTGTTGACAAATTAAGCGCTTTAGCAAGGGCCTTCATATTTATCTTTTGAGTATCATCATCCATTTTATAATATTTAAAACTTCGGCAGGGTGTACAATATCGTAAAGAAATTCAGCATAAAAAGTGCTTTTTACTTAAACGTTTAAGTGAATAAATTCATCAGTTTTGTACTTATTAATAGGTTTTTATCTTCAAATTTGATGTAAACCAAGTAAAAAAACAATTATGAGTAACCTGGCGCAAACCTCCAATCCGCTAACATCGCTGGATGAATGGGAAGATGATCTGTTAACGCGTTATCCTGATGCTGAGGCTATTGCCGCAGGCCGTGATACCGCCGAATACCGCAACTATGAAGCCGAATTGAAAGATTCTGTCCGCGAGTTTTATCGCCTGCAGCACATTAATCAAACTTATGATTTTGTATTGGAAAAAAAGGCTCAATATTTAAAGTTCGAAAAGGCTGAAATGACCGTTTGGGAGGCCTTTGATTTTTTGAACCAATTGGTTGATGACTCCGACCCGGATACCGATCTTGATCAACTACAACACCTGCTGCAAACTTCCGAAGCTATCCGTGCCGATGGCCGCCCCGACTGGATGGTGCTTACCGGCTTGTTTCACGATTTGGGAAAAGTGCTATGTCTGTTTGGCGAACCGCAATGGGCCGTAGTTGGCGACAGCTACCCGGTGGGTTGCGCATTCTCGGACAAGATTGTATTTGCCGAATATTTTAAGGATAACAAAGATCATTACGACCCTCGCTACAATACAAAATACGGTGTTTATGAACCCAATTGCGGGCTTGATAATGTAAACATGACCTGGGGACATGATGAATATATTTACCATATAATGAAGCCCTATTTACCAATTGAAGCACTTTACATGCTGCGGTACCATTCGTTCTATCCGCAGCATCGCGAAAATGCTTATAGTCATTTAATGGCAGCCGATGATCACCGTTTGTTTAAAGCCGTGAATCAGTTTAACCCGTATGACTTATATTCAAAAAGCCCGGTTGTGCCCGATTGGAAGAAGCTAAGACCTTATTATGAGGATTTGGTGGCTAAATATTTGCCTGCTACGCTGAAGTTTTAACTATGACCCTATAAAACTTGCTAAGTTTAACTCGGAGGTGTTTGTTTCCAACGGCCTCGTTGAGGGCTCAACCGTTTAAAAACTTTGTAAGTTTTCGGTGAATGCAAAATTCTATTGTTGGCGATTTGTTTGCCCAAAAGGGGTATTGGACAAGGACGTAAGGGTCTTTCTGTATTTCAGGAATATCCTGAAAAAAACAAAAATCAATCCAAATTCAACCAGCGATGTAAGAACAAGGCTAAAGAAATTTAAGTACTCAAACATTTTAATGGTAGAATCTGCTAATTCTATTCCTAAATATTTTAAGCGGTAGTTTTTATATAAAATATCTCCTCCGTAATAAAAGTAAGCGCTTGTTATAGCGTAAATAACACCTAATATGAAAACTATTAGGGCTATGTTTTGGACTATGTTTTTGCTTTTGTCGGCGAGCACCATTATTAATGTAATTACTGTTATGCCAACAACAATATAATCAGGATAGTTAACATAGCCCCGGTAATACGCCGCTGGGGTAAAAAAGACCGACAATAACGTTATAATCGCCAGGGCTAAGTTTAATATTTTTAGTTTTTTCATAGAGGACTTCAGCAAACTTACAAAGTTTTTCAACCTTCTAAGGTTGTTTCCAGGGGCGAATTGATGATTCATGAAAATACCGTTGGAAATTTAAAGTCCTTCAACTTCTTCATTTATTAATTTACCCGTCAATGCAGGTGCGATACTTAAACATCCATCCAATTAATTAATATTGCTATTTATTTTCAATAATAAGTATAATGGCCTTATAATTGATCGTTAAGATAATAGTAACCGTTTGTAATTTCCCGGCCTTTTAAAATATTACGTATGAAGAAGTTCCTTCACCTCATTTTTCTGCTTTGCATTATTTTGGCTGTTTCGGCGTGGAAATACAAACCAAAGTTGCATAAGGCATCCAGAAAGTTCACGGTTTCGGGCACAATTATGCAAACGGTAAGCTATTGCGGCGGCGCGGCGCCAAGCCGGCAAATACAGGATAGCAGCAACACTCCCCACGCAATTCCGTACGCAAAACTATTTGTAAAATCAGGCAGCTCTAATAAGCAGGATGGAAGGATCATTCAAACCATAAACGCCGATCAGGAGGGAAATTTTAAGATCTCGTTACCTGCCGGGAAGTATTGCATGCTGGAGGAATGGAAGGCGGGGACTTTTAAACTACCATCAAACGATAACAATCACAAGGTAGATTCTGCCTGTTACAGGGATTTGTACAACAGCTGCGATTTTGAGATACTGGTAGCGCACAAAAATATCCACCAATTAAAAATTGTTTTTCACCGCACTTGTTCTTACAATCAGCCCTGCGTATCCTACCGCGGACCTTTGCCACCTAAAAGCGCACCGCTCAGGCAGTAATTTTTATGCCTGTTAATGCATCTTTCAACAATAATTTATTATTACATTTTATAGCACAGTCCAATATTTACTGGTAAATATATCCCCTAAGTAAGTAATAACTACGGCATTGGTGCAAAAATATTCTCAAGATTTATGAAAAAATAATATTTATAATATTATAAATATTATTATGTTTGGGCAAGCAACTTTATATTATATCCAAAGCCAATTAGCCAAAACTTTTAAAGCCGTTATAGCCGTACGTGTCCTCATGCAATTCCTGGAACTGCAATTTTTCAACCTGTAACAAAATTATCAACCATACGCCTCCCACTATTCATTTTTTTAAACATGAAAAGAAAACTACCCCACAACAAAATGCTGTTTTGTGCCAGCAAAATTGCGCTTGCCGCCTTGTTGCTTTTAACTTCAATTCTTGCAACGGCGCAAACCCCTCAAAATGTAAAATGGTCTGATATGTCAAAAAACCATAACGCTACGTTTTACGATGTTAAAAACGATTTCAACAGCAAATGGAAGGGGCAATTAAAGGAAATGGCGAGGGAACAGTTTAAGGCGAGACGCAAACTAACCACGGTACCTAAAAAAAAGGAGACAGAGGCCGGGGGCTATGAGATTTACAAACGATGGGAAAGCTACATGACCCCGAGGGTTTATCCGAGTGGTAATATGACGCTACCCTCCACTACCTATCAAAATTATACTGCCTGGGCAAAAACTAGGTTGGCCACATCAGCGGCCGAGCCGCCTGCGACTTCGGCAGCAGGCAACTGGACTTCACTCGGGCCGGTAGGCGAACCTTCGGGCGGCAATACTGGCGCCGGAAGGGTGAACTTTTTGAGATTTTTGCCGGGAAACACCAATACCATGTTTATCGGTACACCAAACGGCGGGCTGTGGAAATCAACTGATGCCGGAACAACCTGGTCAACAAATACCGATTTTTTACCGATAATAGGCTGCGCCGATTTGGCGATAGATCCTACCAACACCAATACCATGTACCTGGCTACCGGCGACCTTGAGGGTGACCGGACTTCTATCGGCGTTTTAAAATCAACTGATGGCGGCGCCACCTGGAACACTACATCGATGGCATTTACAGTTGCCAACGGTTATACCATCAGTAAACTGTTAATGAACCCGTCGAATCCGCTGAATATGCTTATTTCTACCAATGGGGGCGTATTCAGAACCACCGACGGCTGGGCAACCTGGACACAAACCGAATGTTGCGATGTTTTTAATGATATGGAATTTAAACCGGGCGACCCAAATACAGTGTATGTTGCCGGAAGCACTTTTTGGAAATCGACCAATAACGGGGCCAGCTTTACGCAGGTAACCACCGGACTGCCGGCAACCAATGTACAGCGCATTGCCTTAGGGGTTACGGCCGGTAATTCGGCATACGTTTATGCCTTAATTGGTAAAGCTTCTGATCAGTCCTTCCTGGGTATGTATCGTTCAACCAACAGCGGAGCATCCTTTAGCAAGCGTTCTTCGAGCCCGAATTTGCTGGGCTATGAGGCCAATGGATCAGACGCCACTGCCGGACAGGCATTTTATGACCTGTCTATAGCCGTGTCGCCAACCAATGCCGAATTAGTTACCACCGGTGGTGTAAATCATTGGCAATCGGCCGATGGTGGTACAACCTGGACCAATAAAACAGTTTGGGATGCAGGTAATATACATGCCGACGTACATGAAATAAGTTATTTACCGGGCAGCAGCACCACCATTTTTTCGTGTAATGATGGTGGGATTTTTAAATCGACAGACAACGCTACCACCTGGACCGATATCAGCCATAATTTAACCATTGCACAGGTGGTTGGTTTGGGCCTGTCGGCAAATACGGCAACTACTGTAGTGGATGGTGAACAGGATAACGGCACCAACTTAAAGGCAGGAACAGCCTGGCATAATATTTTTGGTGGCGATGGCGGACAGTGCTTTATAGATTATACCAACAATAACACCATTTATGTACAGTATGTAGAGGGCGACTTTAACCGGTCGGATGATGGCGGCGTTAATTTTACCTCTGCCGCAACGGGCTTACCTGCCGGGTTCGATTTTTACAGCTCATGGCACCAGGACCCGGTTACCTCAACCAAACTTTACGTGGCCGGTACGCCAACGCTATACAAATCGGCTAACAAAGGAGTAAGCTGGACGGCCCTGGGAACGCCCCCTGGTACAGGTACCATTACAGAATTCGTGGTTGCGCCAAGTAATCCGGCTATAATTTATGCAGTTAAGCAGGACGCTATCTCCAAATCAACCAATTCGGGGGTTTCCTTTACCGATATAACAGGTACGTTACCTGCCGATGCTGCCATTTCAAATGTTACGGTTTCTAATACCGATCCTAATAAGGTTTGGATAACCTACTCGGGTTACGTCGCTACCGAAAAGGTGTATAAGTCTGTAAACGGTGGCACAAGCTGGACGAATATGTCAACCGGCTTGCCAAATTTGCCAATGAATACCATTATTCATGTTAACGGCAGCGCAAATGACGCCTTATACCTGGGGGCCGATGTTGGCATCTATTATTTTGATAGTACCCTTTCGTCGTGGAAAGCGTTTATGACCGGCTTGCCAAATACTACCGTTAAACAGCTGGCAATTTACTATCCAACCGGCAAATTAAGGGCAGCTACTTATGGAAGAGGTATTTGGGAAAGCGATTTATACGGATCGCCTTCATTATCAACCAATGCTAACCTCGCTAACCTTAAACTAAGCAGCGGTACTTTAACACCGACCTTTGCATCTGCAACTACCGGTTACACTGCATTTGTTACCAACGCAACAACCTCCATTACAGTAACACCAACAGCAAGTGATGGCAATGCCGTTATAAAAATAAATGGAACGATTGTGGCTTCCGGTTCAGCCACGGCAAGCATACCGCTGGCCGTTGGTAACACCACCCTCAATGTAGTTGTAACCGCAACTGATGGCGTTACAAAGAAAAACTATGCCGTAGTGGTTACCCGCCCGTCAAACAATGCTTACCTGTCAACATTAACTACCAGTATTGGTACATTAAGCCCGGCATTTACGCAAAGTAACGGTAACTATGCCGAAACGGTAAGCAACGCCACAACATCAATTACGGTTACACCTACATTAAATAATCCTCATGCCACTATTACGGTTAACGGTACAGCTTTAGCGTCGGGGGCCACGTCGGCGCCGGTTGCTTTAGTGGTTGGCAATACCACTATTAATATTGTGGTAATAGCCCAGGATGGCGTAACCAAAAAGAATTATGCGGTTGTAGTTACCCGCGTATCCAACAATCCTTATTTGTCGAATCTGACTATCAGTACCGGTACTTTAACTCCGGCTTTTGCGCAGGCAACGGCTTCCTATACAGCTTCGGTAAGTAATGCAACCACTTCGGTTACTGTAACTCCAACGCTTAATAATCCGCATGGCTCCTTAACCGTTAATGGAACAGCGGTAACATCGGGAACGGCATCGGCGGCAATACCGTTAAGCGTTGGTGCAAACACAATTACCACTTACGTAACAGCGCAAGATGGCGCAACACATAAAACTTATACCATAACGGTAACCAGGGCGGTAAGTGGGATGAACAGCCTATATGCATCAGCAGGAAAACAACCAGCCCCGATGGTAATCTCGTTGAATGAAAAGATAGAAGTAAACAATATCTTATCGCCTAACGGGGATGGTATTAATGATATTTGGGTGATAAAAAATATCGCCTTTTATCCCGGTAACACTGTATCGGTTTATAATAAAGCGGGTCAGGTGGTATTCACCAAAAAAGGTTATACCAATGATTGGGGGGGAACTTCCCGCGGGTCGGTATTAGATGAGGGTACCTATTATTATACTATTGACCTGGGCTACGGAACGCCGGTAAAGGGATTTATTACTGTTTTAAGGAACAGGTAACAAGCGATATTAAAAACACAAGGGTAAAGGCTTACGGAACAGATAATTCCGTAAGCCTTTTTTATTATTCCAATTCGAGCGTAACTACCGATTTTGCCGGTATCACTACCACTAAATTAGCACCATCTTTTTTAGCGCCTGTAAAATTAGCCAGGTGCAATTTATTGGGTTGATCAAAAGTATTTACATCGGTAATATTGGCCGAAGTAAGCACTTTACCACTTACCGTTTTCCATTGAATACCCGTTAGTGCGGTGCTGATGGTAATGTCATTGTGCATATCCAAATTAACCAGGCTGATATGTACCTTGCCCGATGCATCGCGCGAGGCAGAAACGTTGATAGCCGGCAGTTTTTTACCGTCGACCACATAATCGGGCGAGATTAATTGGATAGGCAGGTATTGCGCATCCTGGTGAACTTTGTACATGTCAAAAATATGATAGGTAGGGGTCAGCAGCATTTTTTCCTTATCGGTAAGGATAAGCGATTGCAGCACGTTAATGGTTTGTGCCAATGCAGCGCCGCGAACCCTATCACAATGGTTATTAAAAATATTTAGCGTGGTAGCAGCAATAAGGGCATCGCGCAAGCTATTTTGCTGGTATAAAAAGCCGGGGTTGGTGCCGGGTTCCACGTCGGTCCATACGCCCCATTCGTCAACCACTAAGGCTACCTTTTTTTCAGGATCATACTTATCCATAATGGCCGAGTGTTTAGTAACCATTTCTTCCATTTTGAGGCAGTTTACCATAGTGTTAAAATATTCGCTTTCGCTAAAATTAGTAGCCGAACCTTTTTTGCCCCAGTTACCGGTAGGTATAGTATAATAATGCATAGAAATACCCCACATCATGTAATCGGGTATATTTTTCATAATAACTTCCGTCCAGTTATAATCATCAGAATTTGGTCCGCTGGCAATCTTTTTTAGCCGTGCGCCCGGATAATTTTTAGCAAACGATGCATAGCGTTTAAACTCGTTAGCGTAAAATTCGGGCGTCATATTACCGCCGCATCCCCAGCTCTCGTTGCCTATACCCCAAAAGGTTACTTTATATGGGTCGGGATGCCCGTTATCTTTGCGCATTTGTACTACGGTACTGGTGCTGTTTGAGTTTACGTACTCAATCCATTTACTCATTTCTTCCACAGTGCCGCTGCCCACATTGGCAGCAAAATAAGGCTCGCACCCCAGCAGGTCGCAAAGTTTTAAAAACTCGTGGGTACCAAAGCTGTTATCCTCGGTTACACCACCCCAGTTGGTATTAACCATGCGGGGGCGTTGTGCAGGGGCGCCAATGCCATCGCGCCAATGATATTCATCGGCAAAGCAGCCACCGGGCCAGCGCAGGTTAGGGATTTTTATTTCCTTTAGCGCAGCTACTATATCCAGCCGGATACGATCCTGTTTAGCCACCGGAAGCGACGGGTCAACCCAAAAGCCACCATAGATACCGTGGCCCAAATGCTCGGCAAACTGGCCGTAAATGTGCTTACTGATAGTGAGTTTTGAATCGCTGGCGACAGATAAACTGGCTGTACTTTGCGCGGACGCATTGATGGTTATACCTGCAAACAGGGCAACCAGATAGGTTTTAATGGTCATGGTTTATAAGTGTGTTTTTAACAGTTGTTAAAAGTAGGAATAAGAAAGCAGGATTGCAAGAGTAGTTATTAGAGATTGATAATTAGGGGTTGTATTTTACATAATCGACAAGGCGAGGGGTTTTTATTCGCAATAGGAAAATTATATTGTATTAATAACACTTCATAACAATGATACCATTTAATAACATCTGTTACTAATGTTATTAAATGGTATCAATTGTAGCAGTATATTATAGTAAATGGGGCTGCACTTACTAACACTAATATCATTTCATAACACATGTTATTAAATGTTATCAATTATCAATCGCTTTGGTATTGCCCGTTTGTGGTTATTGTCCGTCCACTATGTAATTCAATTCAGTTACCCCACTGGTAAATTGCCGGGTAGTCAATAGTTTTAGTTTTATTTTGTCTTTGATATCTACAAATAACGGAATGCCGTGGCCCAAAATAATCGGATTAACAAATAGCCAATAACCGTCAATTAAGTTAAGTTGAATAAGTGAATGTGTTGCTGTGGGGCTACCAAACAGCAAGATGTCATTACCTGTCTGTTGTTTTATTTCATTTATGGTGTCCAAAAGGTGGTCGCTGATAATTGTTGTATTAGTCAAATCCTCGCCGTCCATCGTTTTTGATAAAACAATTTTGTGAACATTTTTATACCACTTTGAATGTTCAATGTCGTGCTTGCTCGCGTTCGGCCGGTCTCCTGCGGTAGGCCAGTAATTTTCCATCATCTGATAAGTTACCCGCCCGTATAATGCGGTATCGCCTTCGCTTATACGCTTACCAACGTGATCGAAAATTTCTTCGTCAACTTTAATCCAGTTCATTTCTCCGTTCGGTCCGGCTACAAAACCGTCGAGCGATATGTGCATAAATGAAATTATTTTTCTCATATAGTGCTATTTTTTATGGTTGTATATGGTGTGACATTGTCTGTTTACAATTACTGCTAATTCAGTTATTTTACCCTCTTTAACAATACGGTTACCAAATTTAACATATTGTTGAAATAAAACCATACCCCAGTTATAGAAAGGCACCATTCATTTTCGGCTGATGTCTTTTACTATCAGGTACAACAGTTATAACACTTCATAAATCTAATAACACATGTTATGAAGTGTTATTAACGTTATTAAATGTTGTGAATCTAAAATGTACTAATTTAGGAGTAAAATATATTCCTGATGAAAAAACCTTCGTTACGCTTGCCTGCCATTGTACTTTTTTTATTTATCTGCTCCTGCAAAATGGCCGTAAACCCCGCAGACCTTTATGGTAAATGGAAATACACCAAAGTGGAGCATCCGGATGCCAGTCCGCCTGATAGTTTACGAAAAGAGGAGATTGATTATGAAGCGCCAACTATACAGTTTACCAAAGCCGATAGCGTGGTGATGGTATGGGGCGGCAAAGTATTATCGCACGGCACTTTTACTACTGACGGACAAAACATCAGGATAAAGGAACTACAGCCTGATGGAAAAACCAGGGATTTTAACTTTTGGGTGATAAAATTAGATGAAAAGGAAATTGTATTTGAAACTACAGTGGAGGGGAAGTCGAGGATTACAGCGGTGAGGTGAAAAATGTGTTCATGACATTTCCCGGGAGCATCGTATTCTTACAAAACTATTTATGTATTTTTGTTTTAATAAACTGAAGGTGATGGAAGCAATCAAAATAAATGTAAACAAGCAAATTGACGGATACAATTTTAGTATTGCCCCATCGCTACGACAATTACTAAAAAGCTGGTTTCCAGATGCTCATCCGGCTAATAATATTTTTGTTGCCTATGATACCAAAAGCGACTTTGAACTTTATTACGGCAAGCTTGAAAGTTATATTTATCCTGCATTATTAGGGCTTGACAGCAAAAACGATCTTCATAAAAAAATAGACGAAATTTTGTTTATTGATTCACACACAGGTAATGTGATGCATAAATACAAGCTTACTGCGTGAAAAAAAATTACCATCTTTATTTAGGCAAAGCGGGGCATTTGACGGTAATGTCGGAATTTCTGACAAGAGGCTGGAACGTTGCTATTCCCGAAGTTGATATTGGTGATGATATTTTTGTTGTGCAAGACGATAGCGGCACCTTAAGGCGCGTACAGGTCAAAACGTCAACTTCAATAGCTGGACAAAAAAGTTATAAGGGGCAATTTAACGTGCCAATAAGCCAACTTCGCAATAACTCAAACGTCCCGGTACATTATGTATTTATTGTAAGACACAACAATAGCTGGAATGTGCCTCTAATTATCCGCCAGGATTATTTGCTCGATCTTTGGGAAAACAATAAAATCGGCTCGGTAAACAGAGGGCAATTGAATTTGCATTTTACCTATGCCGTGGAAAAGGTAAAATGTTCAAAGATTGATTTAAGTAAATATATCGCCGATTTTAGCGACTTCCCGATAATTGATGAGTAATATTTCAAGTACCCCCTCGTAGTTAAAACATCGTACCAAGCGAATATTGCGGAACCGCAAGTTGCTATTTAATCTTCAAATTAAACTTACCGTCAGTAACCGTCTTAGCCGAGTCTCCATTAGTTAAGATAAGCTGCCCGCTAAACGTACCCTGTACACTGGTGCTGCTGATAGCCGTAATAGTTAATGAACTTGGTTTGGTGCCCGCATAATCGGTGTTGTAAGTTACCGGAGTTCCAATAGCGCCTTTTAAATATACTATCTGTAAAAAATTACCGCTGCTATCAGGTATATTGGTATAGGTACCCGTTACAATTTTATTATTTGAACTCACAAAAATCGACAGGGCATCTGCATTTGTACCGGTTCCGGTACTTGCGGCAATCGACACGCTGTAGCTGGCTTGCGCGGCGTTACTCATTTGGGTAGCCACACTTGCGCCGAAACTTTCATTCATACCGTCAATCGTGGCGGAAATTGTATTTACAGATTTATTTGTTGCGCTCTTCTGACAGGAGGCAAGGGCCAGTACAATGCAGACTGCTACAAGCAAAGGTTTCATGGTGTTTTTATTTGCTGTAAGATAAGCATATTTCGACAGCGTTATTTTCGAAACTAATGGACCAAAATATGTGCATCATCGCCAGCGGTACTTTTTACTGGTTCAACAATTCTTCGTCTACCAATAATCAATACCAAAAACGCTATTATTGCAGCAGCTGCGATGGTACCCGCCATTGGGATAGAACTATGGCTTTTAAACAAACTAACCACTACCGAAGACAAGGTGCCAATCGCCATTTGAAAAGCCCCCAACAGTGCAGCAGCCGTACCTGCATTTTTTGCGAATGGCGCCAATGATAAAGCAGAGGTATTGGGATACGTTATCCCCACACAGCATAAAAAGGCGAAAATGATAAAAATGGTTGTGCCGATACCATACCATCCGTTTACCGAACCTAATAAAAATATAAGCGAGATAATAACCATCAGCGGCAGCGTTATATTAACAATCTGGTGGCTGCGGA
>JABDBM010000098.1:0-139 GCA_013288685.1 Bacteroidota bacterium
GACATGG
Source organism: Bacteroidota bacterium (assembly GCA_013288685.1). GTDB lineage: Bacteria > Bacteroidota > Bacteroidia > Sphingobacteriales > Sphingobacteriaceae > Mucilaginibacter. The sequence goes on from JABDBM010000098.1 coordinate 8, forward strand.
CAATTGAGATACTATCACCATCAAACGCCAGGTACGATTTACGTCAAAAAAAAGATATTTACGAAAAATACGGCGTAAAAGAATACATCATTTTTGATCCCGATGCTAAAACCGCTGATTTGTACGCGTTGA
>JABDBM010000098.1:149-18441 GCA_013288685.1 Bacteroidota bacterium
AGATGGCAGCTATTATTTGCACCAAAAGGCCCAAAAGGACGAATTATTGAACTCCATTATACTTCCCGGTTTTGCTTTTGATTTGAATTACCTGTTTAAATAGTTAACTCTAAAATATAGTGCTAATTGCTAATAAACTTGCCTTTAGTAATATTGGATTTATTTTAACAGTTGAAGAGAGAAAGAAGTGCACCATTGAAGATTACTTGCTGCCAGAGGAAGTTGCGCCTCCTCAATTAACAAATTAATGATTTCATGGGAGGCGTTGTTGAATTGTAAGATCATCAGCCGATGGCCAAACCCTAATAACCTGCCGACCTTACAAAAGACACCCGAAAGCCGCCAATGGCGTAACTGCAAGATTGATAATTTAATCACCTTTAAAACAACAACCTTTTCTTTACCATTTTTTATCGTCAATAATTATTTGACGAAAAAAGCGTTTTAAATTAACTTTGCCACACGTTTTAGCGCGGTATCTGCTACTATTTGAATGAGAAAATTAAAATCGAATATCGTTTTTAAATACCTGGTTGTATGTTTTTCAATAGCTTACCTCCTGGGGGCTTTTGCCAATATGCTGCTCATTCCTCGTTACACCATAGCAAATCAGGATGTGGCTGCTATAAGTCAGCATGTGGTAAAAAGCGCTAATTTTCATAAGAATAACTTCTTGCAAATATTTGATAAGTCGACTATCGACAACAACCAGGTTAATTCATCGGGTCACATACTTAAAAGTTGTCTACCTGTTTCTATCCGGCTTGGCTTATTTACACCAAAACCCGCTCCAGTATTGCCCCAATCAATTATATTATATAAACATCGTTACGCTTACCTTTCTTTTTGCAGCTTCCGCATTTGATGGTCCGTTAGTTCATGGTTCATAGTTCGTAACAGAAGCAAAACTATATCCTATAATAGGGCGCCCGGCCATGAACTATTCACTATGAACTTTTTCTACTAATTATTTATTCGTTTTATTAAAAATTACTGTTATGAGAATTGCAAAATCACTTTTTGCACCTGTTATTATTTTATCGGGTTTAGTTGCTTTACAAGCCTGTAAGGCCAAAAAATTAGTACAAAAACCTGCCGAAACTGCTGCGGTTGCTGCCCCGGTTGAGCAGCCAAAACCGGGTCCGGTTGTTACTCCCCCACCGCCGCCTGCGCCGCCGGTTGTTGTTGCGCCCAATTACAATTTCAGCAATATTCAGTTTGAATTTAATTCGAGCGTACTAAAAACAGATGCTTATGCTATTTTAGATAAAGCCGCAGCTGCTTTAAAAGCCGATCCTTCGGTTAAAATAAACTTAAAAGGATACGCATCAGAAGAAGGAACCGCTGAGCATAATCAGATCCTGTCACAGGATAGGGCCAACGCCGTAAAAGACTATTTAGTTAACTCGGGTGTTAAAGCCGCTAACCTTACTGCAACAGGTTATGGCACCAACAACCCTATTGCCGATAACAGCACCGAAAACGGCAAAGCATTAAACCGCCGCGTGGAGCTGGCCAAATAAATTAAAGAACTATTTTAGTCTACAATCCGGGGGTTTGCTTTTTGAGGCAAGCCCCTTTTTTTCTATTTGTCATCCTGAGCGCAGCGAAGGATCTTCCCCGCCCTGCAATAATCCGCATGTATAGTTTGCTATGTATATCTCAGAAGACCCTTCGCTGCGCCCAGGATGACAAATCGTTGTCTTTATATTGGCTCGGCAATTAAATTACTGGCCCGGTACTGCCCACTAAAAACTGCCCACTGATTTCACTCGCTTCTCAAACTCTTCACCGGATTAACTAACGCCGCTTTTACCGATTGAAAACTAATGGTAACAAAAGCTATCAGCACCGCTAAAAATGCTGCCAATACAAATATCCACCAGTCAATGCTTACCCGGTAGGCAAAACCCTGTAGCCAGCTATGCGTCAGCCACCAGGCTATAGGCGATGCAATAATGGCCGAAAGTAATACCATTTTTATAAAATCGGCCGAGAGGAGCAGCATAATGGTTGAAACATTAGCGCCCAATACTTTGCGTATGCCTATTTCCCGGGTGCGTTTTACGGCGAGAAAGAATGCCAAACTAAATAAGCCCGAGCAGGATAGCAAAATGGCCGCCAGTGCGAAATAACCAATCATTCGGCTAAAATTTTCTTTGTCTTTATATTGCCCGTCTATATCTTTATCTAAAAAGCTGTATTCAAAAACCCGTTCGGGGAATATTTTATCCCACTCTTGTTTTACCAGTTGAATGGTTTCGTTGATATGATCGGGTTGTATGCTGATGGCAAACTCGGTAAATCGCGGCACATTCACATCCATCACCAATGGCTCCATAGGATTATTGAGCGAGTTAAAATCAAAATCTTTCACCACGCCAATAATTTGTCCTTTTTTTCCATCAGCTAATTTACCACGGATGAATGTTTTACCAATAGCATTTTCGGGGGTCTTCCAGCCATAAGCCCGCACCGCCGATTCATTAATAATAAATGCATTTAGGAAATCGGTTCCCATTGCTTTCGAAAAATCCCTTCCGGCCACAAGATGCATACCCAATGTAGCGATAAAATTATAATCAACGGATATCCAGGGGGTAAAAGTGTTGTCCTTTTCATAATAGCCTTGCGGGATAACCAGTCCGCGTACAAAACCCTGCCCCGGCATTTCTGAGGATGCGGTAACGGACTTTATCTTACTATAGGCGGTCAAATCCTGCGCAAACGTGTTCATCCGGTGCCGCACTGCCGAATCAATCTGCGTCCCAAAACTAAAGGCTCCTGAACCGAAAATGGGCACCACCAGCATTTGTTGTTTTTGAAAACCGAGTGGCTTATTGCGCAGGTATTGCATCTGCCGAAAGATAATCATGGTACCGATGATGAGGATAATGGAAACTGAAAATTGGGTTACAAGCAAAATTTTTTGGATAGTATTCCTTTTATTTTGATCGCCCGATTTTCCTTTAAGGGCCAGTGTCATTTTAAAACGGGTAATAAAAATGGCGGGATACAGCCCGGCCAAAATGCCGGTAATAAAAAAGGTGAAGCTAAACAACAGCAGGTTACTGATGGTGAGCCATGATGCCCAATTGAGTTGCTTGCCGGTGAGGCTGTTTAAAACAGGCAAAGCGGTTTGTGTTAATACGAGCGCCACTATAAAGGCAACAAAACTGGTTATTAACGTGGCGCTTAAAAACTGTACTACCAGCTGCTTTTTATCAGCGCCAAGCACCTTGCGCACGCCAATTTCCTTAACCCGGTTAATGGATTGGGCAATGGCCAGGTTTATGAAGTTTACATTGGCAATAAGCAATATTAAAAAAGCAATGCCCCCAAATACATATATATAGGTAATATCATTATGGCTTGCATTACCCTCAATATTTGCCGCATACAAGTGAACATTACTTAAAGGCTGCAATGCGACAGCATTCATTTGGCGGTTTCGGTCGGTGCCATCAAGGGTTAGGTGTTGGTTCAATGCCTGTTGAATTGCAGCGGGTTGCGTGCCTGGTTTTAGCAGTATCCAGGTATCGCATGGCGTAAAAGTCCAGTCGTTTTTTATAAAATCGGCAAATGCCGGGGCCTCTGCTTCATAAAGGGTTTCGAAGGATATCAGGAAATCGAATTTAACATCAGAATTGGCCGGCATTTTTTTAACCACTCCGGTTATTTGCAGCAGTACTTTATTATCATAAAATAAACTTTTCCCTACCGCATTGGTGTCGCCAAAATACTTCTTCGCCATCTCGTCGGTAATAACAATGGTGTTTGGCATGGATAGCGCGGTGTTTTTGTCGCCACCGATAAAGGGAACAGAAAATATGCTGAACATATCTTCATCAGCAAAATAAACCCCTTGTTCCTGAAATCTTTTGTCGCGTGCGCCGGTATTTCCCCCTTTTTTTCCAGCTTCCATTTCGCCACTACGCTGCAATAGCTTTACGACTTTTTGAATGCCGGGAATTTTTTGTGTTAACGATTTGGAGAAAGGGATAGGTGTTGATGCGCCTGTACTTTCACCGCGATTATCTTTACTGATCCAGTTGATGCGATAAATATCGGACCGGTTTGCATTGAAGCGGTTAAAACTTAGTTCATCTTTTATATGAATAAGAATTAACATACAGCAGGTCATCCCGATAGCCAGACCCGAGATGCTGATAAACGACGACATTTTATTTTTTAAAAGATCGCGATAAGCTGTTTTAAAGTAGTTTCTAAGCATACAAGCAGGGGTTCATTTGTTATTATCAAATATAAGTCAATACTTTTCTTAAACTATCACCCCTAATGGGGGATGTTTTTAACCGCGAATATTTAAAAGCAATTTGTACATTAGTTGTTAAATAAACCCACTAAATGGACTTCGACAAAATCAACAACCTGGCGTTAAAAATTACAGGCAGTATTATTGCTGTTTTTTTATTTATAGGCGGAGTTGGCGCATGTGTTAATCACTTGTATCTGAAAGGCGCTGTCGGAATTTTGGTTGCCCCAATAATTGCCTTTTTGGCATTTCGGCCGGCTTCATTAAAAACATGGGGGCTTTTAATAGTTACTTTTTTCGTAACCATGTATTTTGTTGGTGTAATTGGTAATTGATGTGATGCGTTAAATAATACATCGCTAAAACAATTGCCCGAATTTCAATGTTAACAACACTATCGCGACTTAACATAAAGATAATGTGGAATTTATAATGTGTTAACGTAACTTCGCAGGAATCTTCAATAAACATGAAAACGAACGACACTAAATCTCCGGCTAAATCGGCCAGGAAAGCCGCTGCTGCTGATATCCAGGCAAACCTTATAACGGCACTGAAAAAAGCCGCTACCAAATTGGGACAAGACTCCAAAGAACTGCAAAAAGAAATAGAAAAAGGAGCTAAGAAATTAGCCAAAAAACTTTCGAAGGCAATGGAATTTGCAGAACAAGCGGTAGCTGATGCCGCCAAACCGGCAGATTCGGCAAAAGCAGTTGAGGCACCTAAGGAAAAATCAAAAAAGAAAGAGAACCCCGCGGAAATTGTTGAAGCGGCCCCGGCTGCTAAAAAGACAGGAAAAAAAGCGGCAGCTCCTGCCGATAAGGATACAAAGGCGGTTTAAGCTTGTACATTCAGACAGTTAATTTTTAGCTGCCGTCTCGATTTTTATTGGGGTGGCAGCTATATCTTTGCTGGCTTCCTTTACATACAACTCATCCACCAAAATCATTAAAATAGCCAGCAACGGCACTGCCAAAATAATACCCAGCGCGCCGGATAAAGCCCCCATTACCAACTGACTTATTAACGTCAACGCCGGCGGCATATTGATCATCCGTTTTTGAATAATTGGCGTTACTATATTTACTACAATCGTTTGCGATATCACATATAATAAAGCTGCAAATATGCCCATGTTGGTGCTGATGGTTAGTGAAAGCAGAACACCCGGTATCATCGCGATAAGCGGGCCGAAATTGGGAATGATCTCCAATATCCCGGTAATAAAACCCAGCACCATAGCCACCGGAATGCCCATGATAGTAAGCCCCACGGTAATTAAGATGGTAATAAACAACATGGACAGCATCATACCCTTTAGCCAGCCTTTAAGCGACAGGCTGATACGGTCCATAATATGATGGCCCAGTTCCTTTTTACCTTCGGGCACCAGCAGCAATATCCCATTTTTATAAAGGGAAGGGTTGGCGGTAAAAAAAATACCGAGAAATAAAATAACGTACATATCACCCAGTACGCCAAAACTGGTGTTAAAAAAGGATTGCACGGTTTCCATCAGCTTTTTTGAATTATCGCCCGAGGAATATTCAAGCAGTTTTTGCCCGGCGGGTGTTTCGTTAAGTTTGGCTTTGGCTGTGCTGATGGTATGTGGCAATGTATTGCTGAGCTCGGCCACCTGTGTCTGTATTTTAGCGCCTATAAACCATAGGGAGGCGCCTATTAGTATAATAGTACCAGCTATAGATATCAGCATGGCATATTTGCGACTGAGCCTGGTTTTGCGTTGCACAATATCGCCCAGGCCATGAAAATAAACGGCGATTAGACATCCGGCTAACGCCATCAGTAATACATTAAATGCAACCCGTACAATTAATATAGCTATAACCAGCAATGCCACAATGGCTACTGTTTGCCATATTTTTGCAGAGTAGGATAGCTCTTTTTTTGAATCATCCGTGTTTTTTTGGGTGCTGGACATGGCTTAAGTATTTGTGTAAACTAAAGATACAGCATAACGGCTAATATTGTTTGTGCATTACGTGCTTTATTTTTTTAGTAAATTGGCACCCTGATTGTTAAATCAACTTTATAATGAGACCAAAATTTTATGATACTGCTGTGAAGCAGGAGAAAGCAGTGCTGGTTGGCGTAATAACACAGCACGAAACAGACGAGCAGGCAAAGGAGTATTTGGAGGAACTGGAGTTTTTGGTTGCCACCGCCGGCGCGTTAACAGTAAAAACATTTACGCAAAAACTGCAGAAGCCGGACAGGGCCACTTTTGTTGGCTCGGGCAGGCTGGAAGATATTAAAGCTTATGTAACTGCCGAGGAGATTGATATGGTGGTGTTTGATGATGAACTCACGCCTTCGCAATTGCGCAATATCGAAAACGAATTACAGGTAAAAATACTGGATCGTAACAACCTGATACTGGATATTTTTGCGGGCCGGGCACAAACCGCGCAAGCAAAATCGCAAGTGGAACTGGCGCAATTACAATATTTATTACCGCGGTTAACCCGTTTGTGGACGCACCTTGAACGCCAAAAGGGCGGTATTGGTATGCGCGGCCCCGGGGAATCGCAAATTGAGACCGACCGCCGTTTGATATTAAACAAAATTGACCTGCTAAAGGACAAGTTGAAACTAATTGATAAACAGAATGAAACCCAGCGTAAAAATCGCGGTCAGCTAATACGTGCGGCATTGGTGGGTTATACCAATGTGGGAAAATCAACCATCATGAATATGATTTCCAAGTCGGAGGTGTTTGCAGAAAATAAACTATTTGCTACGCTGGATACCACTGTGCGGAAGGTGGTGATTGAGAATGTTCCTTTCCTGCTATCGGATACTGTAGGGTTTATCCGCAAGTTACCACACCATTTGGTGGAGTGTTTTAAATCGACCCTGGATGAAGTACGCGAAGCAGATATTTTGATACATGTGGTGGATATTTCGCACCCTCATTTTGAAGATCAGATACGCACCGTAAACGAAACCTTGAAAGATATAGGCGCTATAGATAAACGGATGATCACCGTTTTTAACAAGATAGATGCTTTTCAGCCCACCCAACATCAAATTGACCAGCAGGCCGAACCATTAACTTTAGAAGATTTCAAGAATAGCTGGATGGCAAAAAATAACAGTCCAGCTTTGTTTATTTCGGCCACTTTAAAGGAAAATATTGACGAATTCAGGGCATTGCTTTATGAAGAAGTAAAGGCAAAGCATGTGGAAAGGTATCCTTACGATCAGTTGTTATACTGATTAAAAATGTAGAGACGCGACGCATCGCGTCTCTACATTTTTAAAATTATGCCGTATGTAACGCAGTCGTTGTAAAATACAAGATGATGATTACTATACCGGCTACTATACGGTAATAGCCAAATAGCTTAAAGCCTTTTTGCTCTAAAAAGGTAATAAAGCTTTTGATGGCCAGCAGCGCCACTATAAATGCAATAACACTTCCTATTAATAAGAATTTTATATCGTCGTGCATTTGATCGGCGGTTAACGTGTTGTGTTTGTTAAAGTCATAAAGATCTTTAAGCGTAGCACCAAACATAGTTGGAACGGCCAAAAAGAATGAAAACTCTGCTGCTGCCGTACGACTTAACTTTTGCGACATTCCACCCACTATCGAGGCAGCCGAGCGTGACACACCGGGAATCATGGCCAGGCACTGAAAAAAGCCAATTTTTAATGCGGTTAAAAGTGTAATATCTTCTTCTTTTTCTACAGTTGGCTTATTAAACCATTCGTCAACAAAAAGCAAAATCACACCGCCTACAACAAATGCAATAGCAACAACCAACGGGCTTTCGAGCAATACATCGATATGTTTCTTGAGCAGTGATCCTAAAATAACCGCTGGGATAACGCCGACTATCAATTTAATATAAAAGTTGATGGACTTGAAAAAGCGTTTAAAATACAATACAACAACGGCAAGGATAGCGCCTAACTGAATTACAATTTCGAAAAGCTTAACAAAATCGTCTTTGCTGATGCCCATTAACGAGCTGGTGATAACCATGTGCCCGGTTGACGAAACCGGCAGAAACTCCGTCAATCCTTCGATAATTGCAAGGATAATAACCTGTATAATGTTCATTGTGTTATGTGGGGGTTGGGGTTGATGTATGTTTTAAGGGTTGTAATGAGTTAGAAAAGTTGTAAAAAGTTGCAGGGGTTGTAAAAGAATGTATTAACCATTAACCCTTATAACTTTTTACAACTTTTTTAACCTAACGTCGGCTTTTTAAATATTGCAAAAAAACCTAATGCAAAGCCACCCAAAACTACGATAGGGGCTATCACGATTTTGGTAGAACTGTAAATATCAGTAGTGCCCGACATCAGGATAAAACCGAATGCAACAACAGCAATGCTGATGATTAATAAACGGTAATTGCCTTTGTCAAATATAAAGGCCATTGGTTTGCTGTCTGTTTGTTTTACAGCCGGTTTAGCCGGGGCTAATGTTGTCTTTACCGGTGTCGTGGGCTTAAATTGCTTTTGTGCCATGGAAATATTGTTATTATATTATTTTCTAAATTATTGCATTACTTGGTTCCCCAGGTCAAAAGCCTTTTGCCTCGCAGCTTTTGCCTTTCACCGGCTATCTGTATAAATCGTATAGTTTTAAACGTAAAAACTTGTTAACGGCCAAAAACGTGCTAAAGCCGGATATAAATATCCCGATGCCTATAACGCCTACAAATACCAGCCCAAACTCGGTATAGCTTTGCAGTATCACCAAGTCGGGCACTTGCTGATAGGCCAGGTATAAAGTACCTATTAAAATAATTACAGCTATCAGCCCGCCTAAAAGGCCGTGCCACATGCCATAAAGTAAAAATGGCTTACGGATAAACCCTTTTGTGGCCCCCACCAACTGCATTGATTTTATTAAAAACCGTTGCGAGTAAATAGCCAGTCTGATGGTATTATTAATAAGCGCTACTGATAATACGACAAATATGCTCGCAAAAACCAATATTACCAGGCTGATAGAGGTTAAATTCTGGTTCATCTGGTCGACCAATGATTGCTGGTATTTAACTTCCTTTACCATTGGGTTTTTTAGCAGCCCGGCTTTAAATTTTTCGATATCGGCATTGTTGGCGTACTCGGCTTTTAAGTAAACATCCAGCGACTGGGATAAAGGATTATAGCCCAAAAACTTCACAAAATCTTCGCCCAAGTCTTTTTGCAGGTTACGCGCGGCCAGTTCCTTACTTACGTATTGCGTTTGTTTTACTATCGGGTTTGCTTCCAGCTGTTTCTGCAATTGCAGTACATCAGTTTCGTGGGCGGCATCATCCACAAAAATATTTAAAACAATATTCTCCTTCACATAACGCGACAGGTTATTGGCGTGCACCAGTATCAGCCCCAATAAACCAATCATCAGCAACACCATAGCAATGCCAAAAACGGTTGATATATAAATCGCCTTTGTTTTTTTTGCCGATGCGCTTGTTTCAAATTCTTCCATGTTGCTGCTTTATTTTGCGAAAATAAGAAACCTAAGGGTAAAGGTAAAAGTTTATCCGTTATAATTATTGCTGTTGCGGATAAACTGCAAATGTTTAACAAAATTTAACGCACATTGCTTTAAAATAAGTCAGCAATCTTTTGCACGGTTAATTCCGAGTAATCATTTATTACCAAATCAACAGGATGCAATTCATCCGCGGTATGGCCGGTAGTAATGGCCACAACCTTCATTCCGGCAGCCTTGCCTGCTTTTATCCCGGCGAGCGAATCTTCAAAAACCACGCATTGCGCGGCCCCGCGGTTCAGTTTTTCGGCAGCTTTTAAAAATATTTGCGGGTTGGGTTTGGGTTTGCTTACCATAGTGGAGTTAACAATCGCATCAAAATCATCCCTGATGGGTATTTTATTGAGAATAAAATCAATATCTTCCACCGTTGCCGAGGTGGCCATGGCCATTTTTATGCCTGCATTTTTTAATTCAGTTAAAAAGTTTTCGAGGCCATTTATCGGGGCCAGGAAGGGGGCGTATGCCTGCCGGTAAAATTCTTCTTTTTCGTTTAGCAATGCGTTCAGTCCGGCTTCGTCGTGGTCGGCGCCAAAAATACGTTTAATGGTTTCCATAACCGGTACACCACTTATATCAGTATAATAGGTCTCGCGGCTTAACTCGCCCTTATTATACTTTTTGAATAGCATTTGCCACGATTTGTAATGATAAGGCGTATTATCAATCAGGGTACCATCCATATCGAAGATTGCGGAGAAAGATGTCATATAAGGGCAATATAGGTAAAAACTGTTGAGGACCTCTGAAATTTACCTGATTAAACGGGTATCAATATTCAACAGACTAACAGACCTGATTTTTAGCATGTCATGATAGCCCGGAAACAAAGGGTTTATCAGAAAGTTAAATTCCGTAGGGTTGATGGCTGAACGTATTTTGATGGCAAGATATTGTTTGCTTAACATCCATATATCCCCCATTAATTTGTTTTCAAAGTTGTCCAATTGCTGCCAATTTTCGGAATATTCAGCATCGGGCAGTTGCCATATCAGTTTATCATCAGCAGTTATTTCAATTTCAGCGACAAATAAACCTGGCGGTAAATTATGCTCATCAAAATGCACCAAAGTCTCAAGATAGGCCAAAGAACTATTCATGCTGGTGTACAACATATAAGTGCCCGCGCTATTCCAGCGGCCGCCCAATTTAAATGCGCCCATCCCGGACAGGTCACGTGATCTTAATTCTGATTTTGTAATCCTGTAAACTATCATATCAGGAATACACGCCTTCTTCAATCCGGCCTAAAACATCGTTTACCATTTTTAATCCAGTGGGCAGATAAAACAAATCAATTGGCTTAATATTGTTCAACGCCTGGTTTGATGAGTTAAGCCAGCTTTTTACTTTTTCGTCATCTTCAAAAACAGCAAAAGCGTGCTCTACAACTTTTGCAATTTCAATCACGTGCGACGATGTTCGTTTATCCAGCAAATCGGTTGTCTTTTTTCGTTCAAGTGTTTTAACCGATGCATCGAGTATATTTTCGGAAAAAGCCCTTTTTGAAATACCCAGGTGACCGATCAATGCATCCAACGACGCTTTTGTTACCCCCTCATTGCTTAAAGCGATAATATCAAATTCCGATCGGATAGGCCTGCTTATTAACGTTTTCCCGCCAAGGAAATTAACAAAGTTTAGCCCTGATGTTCGCGTAGGTGTTTTCTGTTCGACTTTCATGTGCGACAATTTTACCAAATATAAGGAAATATTGTCGCCAATAAAAAGCAATATGTTTAGCCGATGTCAAAATATTGCGGCGATATGCACAAAACGCTTAAATAATTTGCAAATTTGCAAACCCCGAAGGAGTTAACCCCCTGTTTAACTATGAGCGAACGAACAATATTGGTATGGTTTAGGAATGATTTGCGTATTCATGATAACGAGATATTGTTAGAAGCCATACGTAAAGCAGATAAAATATTACCGGTTTATTGTTTTGATCCCGCTTATTTCGTGAAAAATGCGTCTTGCAATTCCAAAACCGGAAGCCTGAGGGCGCGTTTTCTGATAGAATCTGTTGCCGGTCTCCGGAAAAACTTACAGGTTTTGGGTGGCGAATTAATTGTTCGCATAGGTAATCCGGCAGTTATCATTCCGCAACTGGCCGAAGAATACCACGTAAATGAAGTTTACCATCATCGTGAAGTTGCCCATGAAGAAACCGAAATTTCGGAAAAAGTGGAAGCTGCCTTATGGAAAATACGCCTTAATTTGAAGCATTTTATAGGCCATACCCTATATCATAAAGAAGATCTTCCTTTCCCGATAAAAGACATTCCTGATAGTTTTGCCGTTTTTAAAAAGAAAGTGGAACGCGACAGCGATGTACGGCCATGTATTGGTTCGCCGGAAACCATTTCGACTCCGCAAATAGTTGATGCAGGCGAATTACCAACATTGGGCGAACTGGGATTAGAAGAGGCAATTGACGACCCGCGGTCGGGCATCCGCTTTATAGGCGGAGAAACGGCCGGCTTAGCTCAATTGGCCTTGGTTTTTTCAAATGGTAATCAAACAAATACTACTAAAAACCAACGCAACTTACCCGTTACCGACCATGCATCAATGTTATCACCATGGATTGCTTTGGGTTGCGTATCGTTACGGAAGCTGTATTGGGAAGTTATCAAACACCAGCATGCGGGCAATAACCAGCAAACTAATGCGCTGGTGTTAGATTTGCTTTGGCGCGATTATTTCAGGTTTATGTTTAAAAAACACGGCCAAAAATTTATCGCCAAAAATCAAACACCGGATACAACCGAACCGGATTTGAATATTGATACAGCCTTTGAAAGCTGGAAAGCCGGGGAAACCGGCGTGCCCCTCGTTGATGCTATTATACACGAGTTGAATGCCACAGGTTACATCAGCAAACAGGCCCGCCAAATTATAGCTACCTATTTAGTTAACGACCTGAAAGTTGACTGGACAAAAGGCGCTGCCTATTTTGAAGAAAAGTTGATAGACTATTCGCCGGCCAGCAATTGGGGTAACTGGGCATTTATTGCAGGCGTAAACGATGCCAAAGAAAGCCGCTACGTGCTGCCAACCAAACCTGTAGCTGAACTGGAAACCAAGAGTGATTTTATTGATATGTGGTTGCCTGCTTTGGTGGTTAGCCATTAGTCGCACCGTTTTTAGCTTTTATTCTCCAACCGGGCTCTTACACCTTTAACAAAATCTATAGATACTTCGCCTATATCGGCAATCTGCTCGTCTGACAGTCCAAGGCGAAGTATGAGCTTTTCTACATAAATATTATCTTTCTTCACCTCGCCTTTTATCTCGCCTTTAATCTCACCCTTTATCTCACCTTTCTTGAAAAGAAAATCATTCTCTTCCTTAAAAAACTTCGTTACTGATTCCATCACTTTTTCAAATTGTTGTCCTACATTACTGCGTAATTGTACAAATATACGCATGTGTTCAAAATATTTGCTTTCTGCAAAATCGCCTTTTGCATAGAATTGTACCTGGTTTACAATGCTTTTTACGGCTTCATAACTATCCTCTTTTTCAAAGTTAGCTAAAACTGCCAGCATTTTCACTTCCGGGTTATCGGTTTTTAAGAATAATTTATAATTAATTTCTGCTATCCGAATAAGTTGATAGTCGAACTTGTGATGCTCCGTTTCAATGAACGTGGACATTTCGGGCTTGATATCCTTCAGAAAAACGACATACTGTTTTATCGGTAACTGATATTTACGCATAAGCATAATACTATATTCGGCCATCCGGTACACCATTTCCTGTTCGTCGGTTGTTTGAAACTCAATATGTAATACATAAGTGCTACCGTTTGTATCGGTTACTTTTTTTAAGGCATCCGGCTTCCTTTCTTTGGTGTGTTGTATATCGTCGGGTAATTCTTCGCTTGTAGCTATATTCAGCCCCAAAATGTCTCTGATAATTACAGGTAAGGTGATCTCCAGATTTTCCTTAATGATTTTGTCGTATTGATTGGATTGCCTTTTTGTTTCGCTTGATTTCGCCATTGTTTCAAATATAGGGTTTCGGATAAAAAACTACCGACGAACAGGAGCCCATTTTTCAAAGATTTCCTATCAAACTTAAAAAAAATAAAATTTTTTTTCTACTGCGCAAATACACTGCGTAGTGCCTCCCAACCTTTGTCTCAACAAATAAAAGAAGGGAGGTTCCCAAATGAAATTTAACTTACTCAGCAAGGCTGCAACGATGGTAAAAAATTACGAAGGCGCAAATGCGTTTGTAATGACCCCGGAAATGGAACTGTACACCGCCGTGGTTACCTGGAGCCTGAACGATTCGTTTTACGAAAAAAACGACGACCGCTTAAATCGTGTACGTGCATTGATACACAAATGCAAACCCGAATTTGTGGGTAAGCTGGCCATATATGCGCGCCACAAAATGTATATGCGTTCTGTTCCATTGGTTTTGGTGACCGAATTGGCTAATCTGCACTCGGGCGACAATCTGGTTGCCCGGGTTACGGAGCAGGTAATTGCACGTGCCGACGAAATAACCGAACTGTTGGCTTGCTACGAATTGCTAAATCAGCGTACCAGCACTAAAAAGCTGAACCGCTTATCAAAGCAATTGCAAAAAGGTTTGGCCTGCGCATTTAACCGCTTCGACGAATACCAGTTTGCTAAATACAACCGCGATACTTCGGTTAAGCTGCGCGATGCACTGTTCCTGGTTCACCCAAAGGCAAAGGATACTGCCCAACAGGAGTTGTTCAACAAAATTGTGAACAACGGTTTGCAAACACCTTATACCTGGGAAACCGAACTATCGGCCTTAGGTAAATTAAACTATGCCGATGAGCAAGTAAAGGCCCTGGCATTCCGCAATAAATGGGAAGAGCTGATAGATAGCGGTAAGCTGGGCTACATGGCGCTGCTGCGTAACCTGCGTAATATACTGGAAGCGGGCGTTAGCTACCAGCATCTGCAAAAAGTGTGTGCAACCATCGCCTCGGGCGAGCAGGTAGCCAGGGCAAAGCAGTTTCCGTTTCGTTACTTAGCGGCTTACCGCGAGTTATTGAACGCCGGCAATGCAACGCCGGCAGGCATAGCCCAAAAGCTAAGTGCATTGCTAACCGGCAATAAAGGTTATACCGGCGAATTACTGGATGCTTTGGAAAAAGCCGTACAGGCAAGCGCAGCCAACATAAAAGGCTTTGATGAAAACACGAAGGTGTTGCTGGCGTGCGACGTTTCGGGCTCCATGCAAATGCCGGTATCGGCGAAATCAAAAGTGTTGCTGTACGATGTGGGCTTAATGCTGGCCATGCTACTGCAATCGCGTTGTAAAAATGTGGAGGTGGGTATGTTTGGTAATTACTGGAAAACGATCGCGGTGCCACGTAACAACATATTGGGCAATGTGCAGGAGTTTTACAAGCGTGAGGGCGAAGTGGGTTATGCCACCAATGGTTACCTGGTAATAAAGGACATACTTAACCGCCGCGTAAAAATGGACAAGGTGATGTTGTTTACCGACTTACAGTTATGGAACACTTCGGCTACATCGGGCGAGCATATACAGCCATTATGGTTGCAATATAAACGCCAGGTTGCGCCGGACGCAAAATTGTACCTGTTCGATTTAAAGGGCTACGGCCCATCGCCATTGCAGGTATTGCGCGATGATGTTTACCTGGTAGCCGGCTGGAGCGATAAAGTTTTTGATGTGTTAGCCGCATTGGAAAATGGCGCTTCGGCATTGGATACTATAAACAACAACCCCCTAACCCCCTGAAGGGGGAACTGGTGATCGATAATGGAATATATACTCCCCCTTTAGGGGGGCGGGGGGTAAGGATGCCGTAGAAACGGGTTACTTCGCTACCATTTAGGGGGAGGGGCATTGTGGCGCAAGCTGTGATGAGGGTTCGAGTCCCTAAGGCGTTCCCCCGTCCCGGATCGACAGTTGCTCCTTATTGTTATTGAAAGAAAAAAGAAGGTGTCGTAAATAAGTGTTACTTCGAACTCCAAACTCCCAGGTCGCCGGTTCGAGCCCGGCCTTTGGCGTCTCGCTTTTGCGAACGCCGTTGTAGCTCAGTGGTAGAGCAGGTGTTCACTTGTTGGCTGTTGCCCTTCGTTATGATGAAATTGAAAGAAAAAAGGTGTCGTAAATAAGTATTACTTCGTTTATGGGTCTGCTGGCTGGTTTGAATATCTCCCGAAAGGGGCTTTATTCAGATACAAGGCAGAATAAGCTGACTTATTGCCTGTTACCCTTTTACCCCCTAATCCCCTAAAGGGGGAATTTTAAAATAGAAAGTATATCCTCCCCCTTTAGGGGGCCAGGGGGTTAAGGTGTCGTAAACGAGTGTTACTTCGTTCCATCTGGGGTCGCCGGTTCGAATCCGGCCCTGTAAAAAGGTAGTTCAGCGGTTCAGAACACAGATTATAGTCACTCCTTGCCTGTTACCCTTTTACCCCCCAACCCCCCCTAAAGGGGGAACGGTTGATTGACAATTAATAAAATACTCTCCCTCTTTAGGGGGGCGGGGGGTAATTAAGGTGTCGTAAATAAGTGTTACTTCGATTTATAACCCCCAGGTCGCCGGTTCGATTCCGGCCTTTGGTTTACCAAAGTAGCTCAGCGGCAGAGCAGGGCACCGAAAGGTGTGTTCACTTATTGCTTTTTACCCTTAATTTTATGATTTTGGAATTAGGCTCGTTTACTATATTCAATCCTCCTCTTCCAATTGCATCCGCTCCAGCGCCCTGATATTTCTATAGCAAATATACAATGGCATTATACCAAAAAAACCGAACGAGCAATCAATCAGTTGCCAGAAAAAGGGGATATGCCTTATAGGGCCCATAATAAATGCCAGCGGGAAAACCATTACGCAGGCAATCATGCCAAATTGGATGATCCAGATATTACGTACCGGATCTTTTAGCGGACCAATAAACGCCATGGCTATCACCAAATGTCCAAAAGCCAGCCAGTCGGTGCCGTAGGCTAAGTAAGGATAATATTTGTTGGTGGTTGCTACGGCGTTATAAATAAGCGCAATCCATTGCTGTAAAATAGGCGGCAAATTACCCGAGTTGTCATTCATAAACGATAACTCCGTTTCAATTGGGAATGCAGTGATGCCGCTTAATGCCAGGCCGATGATGAATAATATTATCCATATCCGTATTTTTCGTTTTAGCCGTTTTTCGTCCATTGTTGTAAATACTCCGCATTAAATTTAGCACTTTGCAGCGGTGTTTCCTGATAAAACCGCGATTGCTCCACAAAAAAATATTCCATGCCATTATCAAGCGCAGTGGTAAGCAGTTGTGGGTAATTAACAATACCCTTGCCCAAATCGCAGGCAGATTCTTCTTCGCTGCCAACGGGAAGCCTTTCCTTTAGCACATCGCGTATATGACAAAGTTTAAAGCGGGGGTTGTATTTTTTGATATAGGCTTCGGGGTTCTGCCCTTCGGTTATGGTGTAATAAAAATCCATTTGGAAGTCAACCAGGTCTTTGTCGGTGTTATCCAGCAATACATTTATGGGTAATTGCCCATCAACGGGTTTATAGGGATAATCGTGGGGATGATAAGCAAACCGCAAGCCGTTGCGTTTGCAAATAGCTCCGTAATTGTTAAATTCATCGGCTATAGCCTTAAATGCATCAATGGTTTTTTGCGGACCTTTCCACGGATAGATAAGGTATTTCATCCCTATTTCGGCGGCAAGTGCGGCTTCGCGTTCAAATGCGTCGGCATCGCCCGAGTAGTGACTCGATACCATGGTTAAGCCATTATCGCGGGCTATTTTATTAAACTCCTTATTAGTTATCCCCCAAAATATGCCGCTATGGCCGCCATAACTTTCAATTTGGGTGTAGCCCATTTTGCCCAGTTGCGCCAGTGTGCCTGCGGCATCCTTCTCCATGTCTTCCTTCACCATATACAACTGTATACCTAAGGCAGGCAGCTTGGCTTTATCAGGATGAGCAAACAAACGGGTTTTAAATGCCGGAGCCGCCAATGCCAGCAGGCCAGTGGTTTTAATAAATTGTCTTCTGGTGGGCATACGCAGCCGGTTATAATTGAAACGGCAATGTATGAATTTGCGTTTTATTTATACAACAACTTTGTTAAAAATCACTTTAAAGGTGGTGCCTTTGTTAACTTCGCTTTCGGCAGATATAGTGCCGCCCATGGTTTCAATCTGTGTTTTTGTTAAAAACAAGCCAACGCCTTTAGCATCTGTATGGTCATGAAAGGTTTTTCGCAGTCCAAATAAATGTTTGCCATAAGTGTGCATGTCAATGCCCAGGCCGTTATCCTGTACTGTAAGCATTATTTGATCCCCAATTTTATAAGTTGTAACTGATACTGTCAGTGACCTATCCGGCGACTTGTATTTAATAGTATTGGATATCAGGTTAAGCATAATACTTTCCAAATAAATTTTAGGGTACGAGATCTCGGTGACCTTCGAAAAATCAGTAT
>JABDBM010000099.1 GCA_013288685.1 Bacteroidota bacterium
TACCGGCATATTCGCATCGGGCTTTAACACGGCTTACGGCTTATCCATTGATGCTGCAGGCAATGTGTATGTGGCCGATTCGGGTAATAATCAAATTGATGTTTATAATGCCGCCGGTACATCGCTAAGCACCATAACCACTAACCTGAGTACGCCTTACGGATTGGTAACCGATAATAAGGGCAATATTTATGTGGCCAATAACGGCAATACCAGGGTCTATACTTATACCGTAACCGGTAACTATTCCATAACCCCAACGCTGCCGGCGGGATTTACTTTTAATACCACAACCGGTGCTATTACGGGCGCTACAACAACTACATTCCCCGCCGCTACGTTTACCGTTTCGGCAAGTAATTCAGCAGGTACGGGCAGCACAACGGTTACACTGGCCTGCTACCTGTACAACGATTGGATTGGCGGCATAAGCGGCGATTGGAATACACCGGGCAACTGGAGTGCTAACATCGTACCCGGAAGTACCGATACTGTAAAAATTGGGGTGAACAGTACCTTTACCAACGCCCCTGTTATTTCATCTGCCGGGCCGGCAACCGTTAACGTGGGGACGATAATTTTAGGCAACGCCAATAATAGCGCAGTGGGCATCACGGTAAACGCTGGTTATACTTTAAATGTTAAGGGCGATATTACCAAGCAAAGCGATGCCCAATCGTATCTAAATAATCCAACCTATTTAGCCGGTGTGGGCACCATTAAGGCTGCCAACATAAATATCATTTCCGATTATAACGTCTCCCCAACTTCGTATACCGAGGTGCTTAATTCGTCGGTTGCTAATTTGAATATTACGGGTAATATAACACTCACATCAAATGCTGTTGCTATACCGTTAAGTCCGGCTTCATTGTATAACGCAACATTTAATCTTACCGGTGGTACTGCGAGTGTTGGTGGCGTTTTGCAAACCAATAACACAGCAGCCAGCACATCCACCTTTACAGTTTCGCCAACCACCACTGCCACGTTGCAGTTAGCCAACGTTGCACCGCTTTCAGGGTTGTCGGCCTTGGGAACCAATGTGGTTTACTTTGGCAATCCGGGTGCTACAATTGAATATTCGGGCGCAGCGCAAACCGTTTATACCGATGCGGCTATTACCGGTTTACCGGGAGGCGTATCTTACCAAAATATAAAATTTTCGGGCACCGGCATAAAAACAGCAGGTACCGGCAACCTGACCATAGTCGGCGATTTTACAAATACCCTTGTCAACAACGCATCCAACTATGCTGATTTTACGGGTCCCACCATTAATTTTAGCGGCACGACGCAAAACCTGGCAGGCGGCTCAGGCAACGGCAGCACATTTTATACTGTTAACTTTAGCGGGGCAGGCACCAAAACCATTGCCAGCGGAAATATTCACGTAGCCAGCACCGGAATATTAACCATGGTGGGTAACGACCCCGCAACGGTATTAGCTGCGGGCGGTAATTTGACCTTAAATTCGGATGTTAACGGCACGGCAACCATCCCGGCAATTAATGGCCCGCAAATTACAGGGGATGTAAACGCACAGCGTTTTATTACCGGCGGTGCCGTTTACCGCGGGTACCGTTTAATATCATCGCCCGTTTACCATGGCACGGTTGGTGCAAACAATGTTTACAGCATTAATTATTTGCAGAATAGTTCGTTTTTAACAGGCAGCGCAGGTGGCGGCTTTGATAAAACAGGTAACCCAACCTTGTATTTATTCCGCGAGGATATTACGCCATCAGGGCAAACCTTTACCAGTGGAAACTTTTGGGGTATTAGTGCCATAAACAATACGCCAAATTATGATTATTACCTTAACGGGACAACAACCACCTACAACATCCCAACAGGCAATGGCGTCCTCTTCTTTTTCAGGGGAGATAGAAATGCTCCCGGCGAAAGTTTAGCATCCGAAACGTTAACTACCTATATTCCAACAAATACAACCCTAACAGCAACCGGGACTTTAAACCAGGGGCCGGTTACGGTAGCCAACTGGTATACGCCAACATCAACCAACCTGGCTTACACAGGTAGCGGTACAGGAACAAACTACAAAGTGCGGGGCTTTAATTTGGTGGGTAACCCTTACGCCAGCTCTATCGACTGGGATAAATTAGATAGTGTTTCGGCCTCAACCGACCCTATTTATGGTTTGGGTGTGAGCAGGTTCATTTATGTGCTCGATCCCGTAAGTAAAAACTATAGTGTATACGAGTCGGGAATGGGAGGGGCCGGCACTATTTCTTCGGTGGGGTCAAATGTAATCCCAAGTGGCCAGGGGTTTTATGTAATTGCAACCCGTGCAACAGGGCAATTGGTGTTTAACGAATCGGCAAAAATTAATACCCAGGCCAATGCGGCAACAGGTAATTTATTTTTAGGTGCGCCCCCTAAAGTAGCCGTTAATCAGTACCTTAATTTAAAGCTGTTAAAAGATTCGGTTAATGCCGATGGTATATTTATCATTTTTAAAAGCGATGCCAGCTTGCAATACAAGCAAGGAGAGGATGCCATTTACAAAACCGGCAATGGCGCTGCCAGCCTGGCCAGTTTCTCGGCCGACGATGTTTCGTTAGCCATTAACACGCTCAGTTTACCCAAAAAGCAAGGGATGACCATTGGCCTGAATGTAAATGCCACCATTAGCGGCGCTTACAAATTAAATATGGCTTCGGTAAAAAGCATGCCCGATTTGTTTGATATTTGGTTAAAGGACGATTATAAAAAGGATTCGCTGGATGTAAAACATAACCCAACCTACAGCTTTAACGTTGATAGAAATGACGCGGCAAGCTATGGCCCAAAACGCTTTAGTTTAATCATCAGGCAAAATCCGGCTTTAGGTGTACACTTGTTAAATTTCGCCGCAGCTAAGGTATCCAACAGCGCAGAGGTAACCTGGAAAACCGAGAACGAAGCCAATTACACCAACTTTACCGTTGAAAAGAGTATTGATAAGGGGAAAACTTTTGAAGTTGTAGGCGGCTTCGCTTCAAACGATTTGGGCACCTACAGTCTGGCCGATACCAAACCTGCAAAAGCGGCCAACCAATATCGGTTGAAGCTGGAAGATTTGAACGGCGATATCACCTATTCGAAGGTGGTAACCTTAATGTTCGGTCCGCCGGATAATAGCATTACTAAAAATGATATCAGCATTTATCCAAATCCAGCACGTACTGTTATTAATTTATCCATACCGCAAGCAAACAACAATCCGTTATACAATATACAGATTGTAAATAATACCGGCTCGGTTATCAAAACGGTTACCTCATCGCAACCAACCTGGCAAGGAGATGTAAGCAGCCTGCTTCCTGGTACTTATATTATGCGGGTTACTAATAAAAGCGATAATAGCCTGGTTGGGAGAAGTACCTTTGTGAAGCTGTAATTTAGTCCGGAAAGTCGGAAAATCAGTAAAGTCCGAAAAGCAAAAGGCAGAAAAATAGGAAAGACGGAGACGAATTAAATTGTCGCATGAATATAAAACGAGTTGTCATCTATAGCAGCGAAGAATCTTCTCAATGCTATTAAGTTAAGGTGGTACTAACAAATTCTATCACGCCTCACCTAAACGGCGAAGCCCTCACTCATCCTCTTCAAAGGAGAGGACTTTAACAGCCTTCCGCTCCTTCGGAGAGCAAGTTGATAATCGTATGGTGTTTTTTTAGCCACTCTCATTTGGAGGAGGGAGGCGTACGTTTACTTATATCGAGCTAAGTTAAGTTTAAGCAATAAATTGATTTTTTATGGTCCCCATAGGGACCAAATATTGGTAGAAAACAGAAGAAAAACGAATAGCGTGCCGTTAGGTACGCCACATTCGCGAGATGCTACGCTTAACCTGAACGAAGCAGAAGAAGGTCCGAATATTGCAAAGCCCCTTACCTAAAAGGTAAGAGGACTTTACTTAACCAAACTACTAATAAACGAGTGCTTTTTAAATTGAATTCCATGATGGCTGGCGTACTATTTTCCGTCAACAAAACCGTATAAATAAACAGTTTGCGACTTGGCGTCGCTGGTGTATCTTAATACCAGTTTGCCGCTTTTATCCGTCATGTCGGTAACGGCCTTGCCGGTTTTGTTTTTATAGTCTTCACCGGTGTAGTTGCCGGTTTTTACCATCGCGTTTAATTCGTTAATATAAGCCTCCACCAGGGGAGCAAATTTCAACAGGTTATCTCCTTGCATATCATAATTAAGCACATACATATTTTGGCCCGAGCTCACCTGGATAATAAATGAGTCGGCTGCTAATGCATGCTCTTTAGTTTCGTAATAATTCATTTTGGTAGCAGTATCAGCTTCAACAATTTTGCCAACTTCGTTAACGAAATTGTTTTTGGCGTGTTGCATCAGGGTATGCAGTTCGGTTATTACAGGTACTTCTGTTTGTGCATTAGCAAAAAGCTGAAGGCCCAAAATTGTGACGAGCGTTAGGAATGCTTTTTTCATGATCGTGTTTTTTGATTTGTTTTACCAAAGCTACCTGTAGGGCGAATACGGCACAATACCGGGGAGACGGTATATTTATGTAAGTAGTTGCCAGTTTGCGGTTAGCAGTGTACAGTGTACAGCAGGCAGTTCAAACGCAAAGCGTTTGAACTGCCTGCTTTGATTTATATGGGATCGACTGCAAACTGCACACCGCCAACTGCCTACTGATTAAGAACCGAGGCAACTATAAGGCCCAGCAATCCGCCATCAATTAGTGTAATAGCGATATCACCGTACTGATGCAGTTGCAAGCCGGTTGCCAGTTTAATGGCCACCGTTACCATTGCTACCAGCGTAAATTGCAGCCAAAAGCCCGATATTTGTTTTGCGCGAGTTAAGGGCTGTTTGGGTAAAAAATAACAAAGTGCCAAAATAAACAAGGTGCCAGCAATGGTGCTTGCATACTGAAGGCAGGTATAAAGGTGCAGCCGGTGCCCGTGGTAGCGGATAATATGTTTTAAGCGTGGTATTTGCTGCACAAAAAAGCCGCTTGCATGCGTAAAGCCATCCCAGGCCAGGTGTGAAGCTGCGCCTAACAAAACTGAAATAAAAATAGCACAAAGATATTGCAGCGAGTAATAATCGCGGTACCCCCCGTAAATAGAAAAACGGCGATTTAGGCCAGTAGGCAAATGCGTTATCAGCGGATCTTTTATCCAAAACTCATATATAATTACCAGCATAATACCCAGTGGCACATCAAACCAAAATAAGCCCTGCCAGGTATGGCTGTAATGACTAAGCAGCTTCATGCGGATAAAATATTCAAAATCGGGCGTCATGCTGCCGATAACTAACCCCGTTAATGATAAAAAACGCTTAGCCGGCTTGCTGAACGGTAAAACAATGGCAGGATGTGCAAAAGTTAAAGGCATGGGGCAAATATACGGGGTGGGAGGGAGATTTGAAGGAGAGGAAGGAAAAATACCTCGGTGTTAATGCATTAAAAAAAGGCCTTGAGATCGATTTCAAAACCTTCGATATATCAACAATCGGACACACTACCAATCCGATCCTCCACCTCCATCCGAGGAAAAATCCCCGCCCGAAAAACCACTATCTGACGATGAATCGTCGCTGCTATCCGATCCCCAATTACCCCAGTTACTGGAGTTATTGTCATCCTGGCTGCTGTTGTCATTGTCGGTGTTTGCCGAATTATCAGCCGGAATATTATCTTGCTGCTGCCCCTGGTTATTATTCATACTGTCTGCAATCTCCGATGCGACGTAGCCGGCTGCCGCGCCCAATGCTGCGCCCGCAACAAAACCGCCAACTCCCGAATTGCCTATTCCCCCACCCGGGTTGTACATAGTGCCATCGTTAAACCCGCCCGGTCCATTGTTAAAATTAGTCATTCTGCGGCGGCGGCTTCTCCTGGTAAAATAAATAATTAATACAATCATCATCACCACCGCGCCGAGGCCAATCCAAAAATCAAAAGGTCCGCCGCCATCATTATCAGACTGCGCGGTTGTTGCGGCAGTAGCCGCAGTTGCCGCGTTTTGCGTTGTATCGGTATTTTTAACGTTTGCACCAACAGCCGAATCGACCTGGCTAATTAACTCCTGCAAGCCGCCGTTATAGTCTTTTTGTTTAAAATAAGGTTTTATAGCTGCTAAAATCGACTGGCTTTTCTCATTACTAAAAGTATTGTCCAATCTGCGGGCAATTTCAAAACGCTGCTTGTGCTGCTGAATGGCGGCTACGTAAACAATGCCATCCTCATTTTTACCCACATGCCATTTACGGCCAATAAGCAGGGCAAACTCTTCCATATCGTATTGCGCGGGAACTTTATCCACCAAAACAATAGCCAGCTGAATACCCGATTTTTTTTCGATAGCAAATATTCCCTGGTTTAATACCGCTGCCTGATCAGCGGTAAGCACATGCGCAAAATCATTTACATAAGTGTTTTTTTGCGGTTCGGGTATTTGGGCTATAGTGATTTTTGTTATAAACAGGAATATTAAAAGGAATATCTTTTTCATGGTTGGATGTTATCTGCGGTTTAAAAGTAAAAAAAATATTGAGTATACCATGGATGCAGTTCAAATTGCAGCATGAATATAAAAATAACGATTTGTCATCCTGAGCAATCCTTCGCTTCGCTCAGGATGACAAAAGAAAAAAGATATCCTGAAAATTTTGATCCGTATTAAGTTTTCGTTAACTCATCACATCAACCAAACCATTCCGTACTTTTGGGTTCAATTATTTCCCTATGAAACTAAAATTGGTCCTCGGCTTAGCATTTATTGCGGTATCAAGCCAATCTTTCGCCCAAATTCCGGGTAAAATTACAGTAACCGGACAGGTTTTATTGCCCAACGGATGGAAGCTAAGTCCGGCGGGGCGCGCGTTGCCATTGGGCGATTTGCCGCTAAATATGCAAATCTCCGCATCGGGTAAATTAATGGCGGTTACCAATAATGGGCAAAGCACCCAATCCATCCAACTGATAGACCCAAAAACCGAGCAACAATTAGACGAGAAAATAGTTGGCAAATCCTGGTACGGATTGGTTTTTAGTCATGATGAAAAAACGCTCTATGCATCGGGCGGTAACGACAACTGGATATATGCATTTCATATCAATAATAATAAAATAGGCACAGCCGATACCATCAAATTAGGCCCTAACCCATGGCCGAAAGATAAAATTTGCGCAACCGGCATTGCTGTTAACAAAAGCAATACCCGTTTGTACACCGTTACCAAGGAAGACAGCGCCTTGTACATTGTAGACCCCATAGGCAAAAAGATTTTAAACAGGGTTAAATTGGCTGCCGAGGCGTATAGCTGTATATTATCGCCCGATGAAAAAACTTTGTACATTTCTATATGGGGCGGCGAAGAAGTAAGTTGTTACAATATCATAACCGGAAAAATCAGCTCAATAAAAACGGGCAGTCACCCGAACGAGTTGTTGCTGAACCGCAAAGGCACGCTGCTATTTGTTGCCAATGCGAATGATAACTCGGTATCCATTATCAATACCATTACGCATAAAACTATCGAGGTGATGTCTACATCACTTTACCCTACTAAGTTAACAGGTTCAACCACTAATGGTTTGGCCTTATCACCTGATGAAAAAACGCTTTATATTGCTAATGCGGATAATAATTGCCTTGCAGTTTTTGACGTAAGCAAGCCCGGTAACAGTCAGAGTAAGGGTTTCATACCAGTAGGCTGGTATCCAACCAATATACATACGCTGGGCAACAAAATTTTGGTAGCCAATGGCAAGGGGTTCACTTCAATGGCCAATCCGAACGGACCGAAGCCGATAAAAAAAGCCGATAATAGCGGTTATCAAAAAGGCGCGGTTAACACTAAGGAACAATATATTGGTGGTTTGTTTAAAGGTACACTTTCGTTTATTGACGTACCGAAGGCCGATCAGTTAAAAATTTACACCAAACAGGTTTATACCAACACGCCTTTTAGTAGCAAGGTAACCAGTTTGGCGGCGGGGGAAGAGGGTAACCCGATTCCGCGCAGGCGGGGAGAAAAATCGCCGATAAAGCACGTGTTTTATATCATTAAGGAAAACCGTACGTATGACCAGGTTTTGGGTGATATGCCACAGGGTAATGGCGATACTTCGATATGTATTTTTGGCAATAAAGTAACGCCAAATCACCATGCCATTGCCAATGAATTTGTACTGCTTGATAATTTTTATGTGGATGCCGAAGTAAGCGCCGACGGCCATAACTGGAGCACAGCTGCCTACGCTACCGATTTTATTGAGAAAACCTGGCCCACCAGCTATGGTAGCCGTGGTGGCAATTACGACTCGGAGGGTACCCGTAAAGCGGGTGATCCGCGCGATGGCTATATTTGGGATTATTGCAAAAGGGCGGGTGTTAGCTACCGAACCTATGGCGAATTTGCGGATGATGGGAAACCAAATATTAAATCGCTGGAGGGGCATTATTGCCAAAAAGCGCCGGGTTTTGATTTAGATATAAAAGATGTTTACCGGGAGGAGGTTTGGGCACATGATTTTGATTCGTTACTTGCCATAAACGCCGTGCCGCAACTAAGCACCGTGCGCATTTCAAACGACCATACCAGCGGTCAGCACAAAGGCGCCATCAGCCCTATTGCCGCTGTAGCCGATAACGACCAGGGAATAGGCCGTTTTATCGAGCACCTTTCAAAAAGCCCTATCTGGAACGAATCGGTAGTGTTTATTTTAGAAGATGATGCACAAGGTGGGTCCGATCATATTGACGCCCATCGCTCGCCGGTTTTTGTTGCCGGGGGATATGTAAAACGGAACGCTGTTATTCATAACATGTACTCCACATCGGGTGTGCTCCGTACCATCGAACTAATTTTAGGTTTGCCACCTATGAGCCAGTACGATGCCGCTGCTGTTCCCCTATTTGAATGTTTTAGCAATAAACCCGATTTAACCCCATATATCGCGAAACCTGCACAGGTTGATTTGGAGCAACGCAACGTGGCCGACAACGAAAGTAGCCGCCGCTCGCAAAGTTTTAACCTGGCAAAAGAAGATGCCGTGCCCGATTTTGATTTGAACGAAGTGATATGGAAATATGTAAAGGGCGAAAACGCAGTAATGCCTGCGCCAAAACGCAGCGCTTTTGTAATATTGGAGAAGAAGAAAAAGGATGATGACGATTAAAATGTGTGGAGGAATGTGGAAGCTATGAAGCTTTGTTTGGGAGAATTAACCACGGAGGGCACAGAGGAGGCACAAAGCACACAGAGAATAGGAAAAGAATGAGCTGGGATCATTTACCAGGTCAGCGTGTTATCATTAAACTTCGCGTACTCTGTGCTTTCTCTGTTTCTCTGCGGTAAAACTAAATATGCTAATGTTTAAATTGCTTTTTGTTTATGTTAAGCCAATCCGTTATAGAATCGGAATGTGCCTATTTCAAAACAAATTCCTAATTTAGTTTTTTAAAACCAATACATCCCGACTATCCATGGCTATTTTAGAGAATGATTTTTTACGCGTAACCATCAATGCTAAAGGCGCACAGCTAACCTCCATTTTTGATAAAGCGGGCAACCGCGAACTGCTTTGGCAGGCCGATCCGCAAATTTGGGCCTATCATGCGCCCAATTTATTCCCCGTTGTAGGCGCTTTAATTAACGATGAACTGTTGGTTGATGGCGCAACTTATCACATGGGCAGGCATGGTTTTGCACGGCAGTCGGAATTTGTTTTATTAGAGACTGATGATGTACATGCTGCGTATTCGTTACCCAATTCGGAAAATACGCTAAAGGTGTATCCGTATCATTTTGATTTTCAGATATTGTACACGCTTATTGAAAATGCGTTGCGGATCACCTATAAACTCGTCAATCACGATAAAAAAACAATTTTCTTTTCGGTAGGCGGGCATCCGGCTTTTAATGTTCCTTTTAACATAGGTGAAAGCTATACAGACTATTACCTGGAATTTGAAACCGAAGAAAAGTTAATTACGCATCTTTTGGCCCCCGAAGGTTTTTTTAATGGTGAAACGCGCCCGGTGGCATCGCCCCAAAACAGATTGTATTTAACAAAGGATATGTTTGATAAGGATGCCCTGGTGTTTAAAGATTTAAAATCAAGAGAGGTATGCATCAAGAGCGATAAACACGACCAATCCGTTTCCATTGAATTTCCGCATTTTAACTATTTAGGCATTTGGGCCAAAGGCGGCGGCGATTTTGTATGTATTGAACCCTGGTTAGGATGCGCCGATACCGTTGATAAACACGTTGACATTAGCCAGAAAGAAGACATACAGCATTTAAAACCCGGCCATGTTTTTGAGGCGGCGTTCTATGTGAGTGTGTAGTTTTTTGGGGATTGCAGTGATTGAAGAGTGATTGCGGTGATTTTGATATAACTAACACGTTTTTGAATTTTAACACAAAGAAACAGAGGAATCACAGAGAGCGCAGCGTTTAATTTGACATTTCACTTTTCTGTGTTCTCTGTGCCATCTCCGTTTCTCCGTGTTAAAAACTAACTATACTTTATCAGCCAGAGTTAAATACAACGCCGTTATTTTTTACTAAAAAGGATTCGCGGGGTTATCTCACGCCATCTCTTCCACATTACCCAACTTCCTTAACTCTTCCTTCGCCTTCGAAAACCAAACGCGGTTGGTTTTTCTTTCCATTTGGCTTAGCTGCTTTTCTTCGTTAAGCATATCGTTAAAAACGGTCCAGGCATCTTTATTGCGGTCTGCGCGCATTAAAAATAAGCCATATTCGTATCTCGGACCATAGTACGAGTAGCGGCCTTTCATGGCTTTAAATTCGTTTTCGGCCAATTCGGTTTGTCCCAGGCTTTCCAGCGCCTTGGCATAAGCTATATGTGCCTTTGAGCGGGCAAACTGGGGGAGTTTGTAAACTTGTTTGGCTATCGGGATAACTTCTTCGTACCGTTGCTGTTCAAAATAAGCCACCATCAGCTGCATACGCACATGTTCGTTTTCGGCGAAAGCGCCGGTCAGGCTCGCCTCGTATATTTCTATTGCTTTTTCGGTAAAGCCTGCGGCCAGGTAAGCATCAGCCAATTTTATGCGATTTGCAAAAGTATCGGTAAACCGCACCTCTTCTTCCAGTTTCTTTAGTTTGCCGCCTGGGTTAAATACCGCACCTACATCAATATTGGGTTTACGGAAACTGCGATTTGATAATACTTCGCTAAAAAGATAAACGATGCTGCCTATTGCAGGTAAAAGAATGATCCATAATATCCATCGGTTAATGGTGCCCCGGCGGTAACTATGTACGGCGCAAAATATTTGCAAGCCAACAATAATGTAATAATAGCTGCCGTACGAGAAAAACATTGGGACGAAGGTTAAAAATTAATGATATTATCCAAAAATAGAAAAAAAACGTATTTTCAGAAGCAAAATAAATTATCATAAAAATTACCCCTTAAATTTAACGATGAAAAGATTCCTGATAGCTGCGTGCGTTGCTTTATTTGTTTTAACCAATGATACGATACAGGCACAAAATATAAAGCCCCGGTTTAAAGCGCTGGCTATTGCCGAAGTTGGCGGCGGCCACGTACTATTCACCGCTGCAGCTAAAACATGGCTCAACAAACTTGCCGCCGACAGCAATTTTACCGTTGATTACATTACCGATACCAAACCCATTACCAAAGATTTTTTATCGCAATACCAGTTATTCATCCAGCTAAATTACCCACCCTATCCCTGGGGATCAGAAGCACAGGAGGCCTTTAAAGATTATATGGAGCAGGGCCGGGGAGGCTGGATAGGTTTCCATCACCCTACTTTATTAGGCGTGTTTGACGGCTACCCGATGTGGCAATGGTACTCCGATTTTATGGGCGGCATTATGTTCAAAGATTATTTGCCCGGTGGTACCGCCGCAAAGCTAACGGTTGAAGATGCTGTACATCCGGCTATGAAAGGTTTGCCCGCATCATTTACCACCAAAGACGAATGGTATTTATATGATAAAAGTCCGCGGCCCAATGTGCGCGTGCTGGCGAGTATTGATGAAAGTACCTACGATCCTGCAAAGGAAAAGAAAATGGGCGATCACCCGGTGATATGGACCAACGAACATATAAAAGCCCGCAATATTTATATTGCCATGGGGCATTTCCCTGAATTGTTTAATGATGAGGCGTACACCACACTGGTGAAAAATGCGATATTTTGGGCGGCAGGAAAATAAATTTCAATGAAATATATTCTATGATACTTTGTGGGAGAATTTAACCACAGAGGTCGCAGAGTTGGCGCAAAGAACACAGAGAAAAAAAATGGTGAGTTGATATTGACTTAAATAACCTTGTGTGTAACCAATAAAAACTCCGTGTCCTCCGTGATTTCTCTGTGACCTCTGTGTTAAAATTGAATTTGAACAAGAAATTTTAATAAGTAATTTTATTTTCAATAAATATTGAAAGTTTAAAAACTTTAATTACATTTGTATTGTGCAATTAGAAGAAGCAAAATTACAGTTTATACAGGCCTGGGGAAAGCTGGGATCGGAGTGGGGGATTAACCGCACCATGGCGCAGGTACATGCCCTGTTGCTGATAACGCCCGGCGCTTTAACTACCGAAGAGATTATGGAAACGCTGGCCATATCGCGTGGCAACGCCAACATGACCCTGCGCGATTTAATGGGCTGGGGACTGGTTGAAAAACAACACCGCCTTGGCGAACGGAAGGAATATTTTTTTGCGGATAAAGATACCTGGAACATTGCCCGCCAGGTAGCCAAAGAACGCCGCAAGCGCGAACTGGACCCGGTTATAAAAATATTAGACGAACTATCATCAAAAGTGGAAGGCGATACCAACGACCCGGCTTATGAAACCTTTACCAAAACGGTAAAGGATATTAACAAGCTGGCTAAAAATGTAGATAAAAGCCTGGAGACCATGATAAAAGCCGAGGAAAACTGGTTTTGGGGTTCGATATTGAAAATATTCAAATAATTTTTTTGCAAGCAATTTTCAATTGTTTCTGAAAATTAAATTTAATATAAAACAACCTAAAATAAAAACAATGAAAAATACGCCATTAACCCAAAAACTGTCAGGGCTTTTTATCCCGCCCATTTGCGCCGTTGCCATAGTTGGCATTACAAAATTCGGGCTCGCCGAATTCGCAGCCGAAGGGTCTTCCCCGGTTTTTATCTTTTCCGAATTTGTAATTGTCCCCATATTAATGGGTATCCTTTCGGCTTGGTTTTGGCGAAAACTTAATTTAACGGGAACAGACCGGACGTTGTACTCCATTTACACCATCGTCTTAACCATTTTGCTTTGCTATATTTTTCTGCAGGAGGGTATTATCTGTCTGGCAATAGTATCACCCTTAATTTTTGCGTTTGTTTTTGCCGGCATATTTATAGGTAAAGCCATGTTCAGCAAAAACAATAATACGCTAAATGTAAGCGTAGTAGCCATGCTGCTGTTTATTTTTATGGGTGATGCCCTTTCCAAACACGAGTACGAAAACGAGGTAACCGATACCATGATAGTGCACGCTACGCCCGCTCAAATATGGAAAAATGTGGTAGCCTTTAAAAGGATAGAAAAGAAGCCCGGGTATTGGTTATTCCGTATGGGGTTGCCCAGCCCTGTGGAAAGCACGGTGGACGGCTATTATGTTGGTGCAGGCCGCAAATGCATCTTCAGCAACGGCTACACCTTCGGCGAAAAAATTGCGGTTTACAATGAAAATAAAGACCTCACCTTTGATATTACCGACCAACCCCGCGACCCGGAGATTATGAACCACCTCGATTTAGTGCGGGGTCAGTTTTTATTAAAGGATAATGGCGATGGTACCACTACCCTTACAGGCAACAGCTGGTACAAACTATATGTATTTCCAACCTGGTATTACGATAGCTGGGCACAAAGCATAGTACGAAACGTGCACGTGAGGGTGATGGAACACATAAAAGAGTTGAGCGAAAATACCGGAGCTAAAAACTAATCAAAATGAAAACGCTTCAAAATCATATCATATTATTTGATGCCGAATGCCCCATGTGCAAGGCCTATACCAAAGCGATGGTAAAAACCGGAATGCTGGATGACGCTGGCCGCGCCTCCTATCAAAACACTCCAGATAACGTTTGCCCTATTATCGACCGTCAGCGGGCCGCTAACGAGATAGCCCTGGTAAATGTTGAAAGCGGTGAGGTTACTTATGGCATAAAAAGTTTGTTTAAAGTTATTGGTAATGGGTTCCCTGTCTTTAAACCCTTGTTTGGCTTTGCACCTTTTGTGTGGCTAATGAGTAAGGTGTATGCCTTTATAGCCTACAACCGCAGGGTAATTATCCCAGCGACAAACAGTGGCAACAGCTTTGCCTTTCAGCCGGCTTTTAAATTGCATTACCGCATTGCTTACCTGTTGTTTACCTGGTTTTGCACTGGTTTTATACTTACACGCTATGCGCATTTGCTAACCGGCATGGTCCCCTTAGGCAATCCCTATCGCGAGTACATGATATGCGGCGGACAAATCATTTTTCAAGGCATCATCATCAGCACCTTCGCGAAAGCTAAATTCTGGACCTATCTGGGTAATATGATGACCATCTCTTTCGCCGGGAGTTTGTTGCTGCTGATTCCGCTGGCCTTGAGTAATTGGTTTAACCCGGGGCCGTTGTTTTTTATTATTTGCTTTATGGGCGTGGCAGGGTTAATGCTGCTGGAACACATCCGCCGGACAAAATTATTGGAGTTGGGATGGATATTAACGGTTACATGGGTGTTGTATAGGGTGATGTTGTTGGTTCTTATTTTAAGTTTAAACTAAAACTCCCCCTTTAGGGGGTTGGGGGGCGCATGAAAAAGTTCAAAAAAATAGTATTAGCAGGCGGCAACGGGTACCTCGGTACCGTATTTGCCGATTATTATAAAGATAAAGCCGACGAAATAGTCATACTAAGCCGCCACGAAAAACAAACCACGCAAAATATCCGCACTGTGGAGTGGGACGGTAAAACCCGTGGCAAATGGGCCGCCGAGCTGGTGAATGCCGATATACTGATCAACCTGTGCGGAAAAAATGTAAACTGCCGCTATACTGATAAAAACAAAGCCGAAATATTTGCATCACGTTTATTGCCAACCGAATTGTTAGGATTGGTTATTCACGATATGTTCGAGCCGCCTAAGTTGTGGATAAACATCACATCCGCCACCATTTACCGCCATGCCGACGACCGTCCGCAGGACGAAGCCACAGGCGAAATAGGCAGCGGCTTTTCTGTAGATGTTTGCAATGCCTGGGAAACGGCTTTTAACAAATACGATACCCCAAAAACCCGAAAAATTACCCTGCGCATGGGGATAGTATTGGGCCGCAGTGATAGTGTATTCCCGCGCCTGCTCAACCTGGTAAAACTGGGTATGGGCGGTAAACAAGGCGATGGGAATCAATATGTATCATGGGTACACGAGCACGACACCGCCCGCATCACCGAATGGTTTGCCGACCACACCGATTTAACCGGCATATTCAATTGCACAGCCCCCAACGCTGTACATAATGATGAACTGATGCGTATTATCCGCAAAGTAAACGGAACGCCTTTTGGTTTGCCGGCTCCAGGCTGGCTGCTGGAAATTGGCGCCCTGGTAATAGGCACCGAAACCGAACTGATATTTAAAAGCCGCTGGGTAGTACCTAAACGACTGCTTGATTCCGGTTTTAAGTTTCAGTTTGAAACGGCAGAAGAGGCGGTGAGGGATATTTTGAGGAAAGGATAGTTAGGGCAATTATCACTATAATGACCACGCATACGAAAGATAATTACCTCTTTTGCATCCTCGTTTATATCGTACGTGATTCGGTCTTTTTTATTTATCCGTCTTGAATATCCTGATGTGTATCTCAATGCTTCCGGTTCGCCAGGGGTGAGGCTAAAAGGGTTCTCCTCTAAAACTTTTATGATTTTGTCAATCTTATTTTTGGCTTGCTTATCGCCTGATTTTTTCCAATAGTTGATGTCGTTTAATGCATCTTTATAGAAAATAAGTTTATAAGCTACTTCCATAGGTCATTCCGTTCAATTTGCTTGAATTGCTCAGTTTGGCCGTTCTTATACGCTAATTGTCCATCAATAACCGACTGCTTTATTTCTTCTCCGGAAGGAACTCCAGACTCGCTTACCGTTTTAAATTGAATTTTCAATTTACTAAGCAAATCCTTAATAAAAGAAGATTCCTCCTCATCCTTCACTTTAATTAATAACTCTTCCATAACAACTGATATGATAACAAATATAAAGATATTATTCTGCAAGGATAAGGATTGAAAAATTTAGCAATAACCTCAGAGCCATTAATACTTGTGTTAGGCATAGTTCGTTATGCGTGGCGTATAAGATTTTTCGCTTCGCTCAAGAGATAGTTTCTCTCTCGTACCTCGTTCGAAATGACATCGGGCGATAAATGCAAAAACCCCCGATTCTTTCGAACGAGGGTTTTGCAAACAAAACTAAACTAAACTAAAACTGGCCCGCCGCGTGCAGCGGGCTATTATGAAAAACTAAACCTTAAAACCTTCTACGGCGCTCAGGACGGTCGGATGACGAACGATCTTCGCGGCGTTTGCCCGAAAAATCGCGGAAACCGCTTGCGGGTGCACCACCACCGGCGCTTCTGTCGCGGTTGCCCTGGTAGCCACCTTCACGGCGCTCGCCACCGCGTTCGCGGTTGCCACCACCCTGATAACCACCTTCGCGGCGCGGATAACCACCACCACTGCGGCTTTCGCTGCTGCCTTCGCCACTTAGCTCAACCCTTACAGGGCGGCCTTTAAACTCGGCATCTTTAAAACCAGCTGTTACCTTTTCAACTTCGGCGTGAGGTACTTCGAAGAAAGAATAAACACCCTTTACGTCGATTTTACCAACGGTACGACCGCTAATTTTGGTTTGGTTACAGATATAACCTAACAAATCGCCACGGTTAAACTCATCTACCGAACCTAAATTGATAAACAAACGGCTGTATTCTGATTTACCACCGTTAAATGAACCACGCTCACCACGATCTCCCGAACGCTCGCCATCTCTTTCAAAACGACGGCCTTCTTCAATCGGTGCATTCAAATCAGGGGCATTTTTATAATAATCCAAGAAGATGTTAAACTCGATAGAGGCAAAGCGTTTGATAAACTCTTCTTTGCTCATATCCTTAAACTCTTCCATAATACGCGGAATGTATTGCTCAATCTGCTGCTCGTTCACCTGCACGCTGTGTACTTTGTGAACAATGCTAAACAGTTGTTTTTCGCAAACATCAAAACCGGTAGGGATTTCAGCTTTTACAAACTTCTTACCTAAGCCGCGTTCAATCTGGCGTATTTTACCTAATTCTTTAGCGTTGATGATGGAGATAGATACACCAGTTTTACCGGCACGGGCAGTACGACCGCTACGGTGGGTGTAGTTCTCAACTTCATCAGGCAACGAGTAGTTAATAACGTGTGTAACGTCGTTAACGTCAATACCACGGGCGGCAACGTCGGTTGCAATTAATAATTGCAGGCTGCGGTCGCGGTAGCGTTTCATTACCTTATCGCGTTGTTGTTGCGAAAGGTCGCCGTGTAACGAATCGGCATTGTAGCCATCCTTTATCAGCGCTTCGGCAATGTCCTGCGTTTCAATTTTGGTACGGCAAAATACGATACCGAAAATGTCGGGGTTAAAATCAACAATGCGTTTAAAAGCGGCATACTTGTCACGGGCACGGACTATGTAATATTCGTGCTCAATGTTGGCATTGCCGGTATTCTTTTCGCCCATAGTAAGTTCATGAGGGTTAGTCATGTACTTTTTGGCGATCCTGCGAACTTCGGCAGGCATAGTAGCTGAAAACAGCCATGTTTTTTTCTCCTCAGGAGTGGTAGAAAGGATACTGTCAATGTCTTCCTGAAAGCCCATGTTGAGCATTTCATCAGCCTCATCCAATACAACGTATTTAACTTTCGAAAAATCAATCGCATTACGGTTAATGATATCAAGCATACGGCCGGGCGTGGCAACTACAATTTGCACGCCGCGTTTAATTTGGCGCAATTGATCGCTGATGGCAGCACCTCCATAAACGGCAACAACGTGAACGTTGCCCATTTTTTTGGAGTAATTTTTGATGTCGTTCGTGATCTGTAAACAAAGTTCACGGGTTGGGCACAATACAAGTGCTTGCGGATAATTTTCTTCGAAGTCCAGCAATTCTAATAGTGGTAGTCCGAAGGCAGCAGTTTTGCCAGTGCCGGTTTGGGCTAATCCGACAAAATCGTTGCTGCCTGTTAACAATACC
>JABDBM010000100.1 GCA_013288685.1 Bacteroidota bacterium
TTAAACACGCTGGTATGTTCTTTCCATACCAGGCCATCCCACAGCCCCTCTTCGGTATAAGCAAACAAGATAAGCAGGGCAACAAAAATCAATACGCCACTGTAGCGGTTAAACGTTAGGCGCAGTAAGGCAGTCTTTTTTTCATTGGTTCCGGCAAATTTTTTCTGTTCGTAAATGTAAATGAGCGCCATGTAAGGTATGCCGTGCGAGACCACATTTAGAGTGGTAAAAGCCATATCGCCGTTGTAATAAATAATACCAAAATACCAGGAAAGAAAAGTGCCGGCCACTACCAGGTTTTTAGGCAGGTTGAATGTTTTTGTGGTAATAATCACAAAAAGCTCTTTCATCAAATAGGCTGCAATAACCAACACATAAACTATTCCGCTAATAGTTAAAATAATGACCGAGCGGCCTAAAACAAAATCGCCGTCAACAAACCAGTTAAAGTTTTTATGGATACCGGTAAAGTGCCAATGCAACAGCGGGTAAATGGTGGCAATATAAATAGCCACGGTATCTACATACCTGAATAATCTTGATTGATTTTCCTTTCGGGAGTAAATACGCATAAAGCCGTATTGCTGCCTAACAAAATGAAAAACGGCCAAATAAGCAAGTGCCCGCCAAAAAATAAGGCCATCGCATGTGTATAGTATCACGCCGGCTATGTAACAGCATATCGGTATGGCAATGAGCAGTGGGTGCCGCTTTTTAAATTCATCAGGGTTAAAATAGGTGCGGTACAGGGTGCTATATACGTGGGCCACATCAATCATCACAATTAGTATCACCCAATATTCAACGGGCATGGCTTCCGAGTTTTTAAATTGCACGGGGAAAAGCGCCACTACCAACAATGCTAAAAATGGCGGCGACAGGATAAAAATACTGTCGGCCAGGCGGTTTTTTATCCAGGGTTGGGCGGTGTTGTGTTGCTGCATTTTTTTAAATTTATAACCACGTCTAATACGAGTTTGAACCGCCATTGCGTTATATACACGCTTTTTGCATGGTTGCAAACCTATCGCTATCTACCCCGCCAACACCTGCTGCGCCGCGCTAATGCCATGATGAAATGCTTCCTCAAATATCGATATCCCGCTTAAATCCGTATGCGCAAAAAATATTTTATTATTGATGGATGCCTGTGCATTTT
Source organism: Bacteroidota bacterium (assembly GCA_013288685.1). Lineage (GTDB taxonomy): Bacteria > Bacteroidota > Bacteroidia > Sphingobacteriales > Sphingobacteriaceae > Mucilaginibacter. Next base: position 1,160 of record JABDBM010000100.1, read on the forward strand.
TTCGTGTATCCCCCCAAATATAATTTACCGCCGGACTAATCATCCCATGTCCCCAGAGCCAAAATTCAATTTCTTCAATATGCTGGGTAATTTCGGGGTGCATTTGTTCCAATTCGGGTACTACTATATCCAGCCATTGTTCGTAAATACGGGTATATGCCGCAAGCCGCGAAAGGCGGGGCTCTTTATCGCACAGGGGTAAATAGTAGGTAAGCACTTTCTTTTCTTCTATCACTTTTAAATCCTGCTGGTTGGCATTTACATAGCCTACCGACGGAGTGCCATAAGCTACATTATCCCAGCACAATACCATTCCTTTAGCTGCTGTTGGCAGCTTGTTAACCGTAATATTGGCGATTAACCAGGGCGCGTAATGCATATCGGCGTAGTTAACACCCTTGCGGCTAAAGCCGCCCAACAGCTTTTGATTTACAAACTGCGGCGATGCCATAATTACCTTTCCGGCATCAATGGTATAGGATGTTTGCTTTTTTAAATCAAATACTTTTACTTTAATATGTTCATTATCAGAAACATCAATGGAATATACCATGTGTGATGTGATGATATGACCTTTAACATAATCGCGCAGTTGTTTCATCAGCCAGCCGTTTCCCTCAGGCCAGGTGATCACCGAATTGGGCTCAGCATTGGCCGCCTTACCTTTCCGGGATGCAAAATAGTGTATACCCGCCCAGGCGGATACGTTGATGGCCGGAGTACCGTAATCGTCCTTACAACAATAGTTTAAATACCAAAGCAGGTACTCCGAAGTAAAACCTTGCTGCTGCAGATAATCCTTAAACGACAGTTTATCCAGCTTGCGATATTCCCTATCGGCCGAGCTGGCATCTATGGGAATATTAAACGCATACCGGCCATCGTTGCCTTTCGCATTTTTAAAGGCCGTCATCAGTCTAAAAAAAGCTTCTATTTGTTTTCGTTCTTCGGGCGGTACGCCAAAGTCGGGTACGATGCCCTCCTGCCAATGGCCATTAATGAGCAGCCGTTCTTCGGGATCAAAGCACAAATAGTATTCGTTATAAAAAGGCAATCCATGTTCGTCAAAATGAGTAATTACCTGGCTTTCGTGTAAAAAATCAACTAACAGGCTGTCTTCATTATTCACTATGGGGATATAATGCGCTCCGAGTGGATATGCTGATACAGCGTTGGCTCCATGATAAGAATTGCCACCGGCATGATCTTCCAGCTCCAACAACTGAAAATCGGTTTCACCTTGTTTTTTTAACCATCGGGCAGCCGAAAGACCGGATATACCGCCGCCTATAATTAACGTTTTTACTGATGTTGTTAATGAGGGCTCGGGGATAGGTAATTTATCGCGGAGGATATGGCCGGCTTTGGCATTTGGTCCGCGCAGCTTTCCTTTAATGTGGGCATATTCCGATTTTCGTCCGTTTAATTTACGTAAACAACCATTCAACAAGATACTCCCGGTAAGTAATCCGGCACGAATTAAAAACGAACGACGTCCGATGGCATTATTAATAAAAACTCTGTGACCTCCGCGCATTCTCTGTTTCTCTGTGGTAAAATTAAGCATCTTCCTATAATACGGTCGACCACTCCTCTTCAAAATATTTAACCAAAATTTGGTTGTTTAACCGGTTTACTGAGGCCGGAACTCTCGCCATATCCTTCGGGAAAAACAGCATTTGCTCCAAACACGATTTTGACACAAAGCGCAGGCCCGGCAAGTAAGTGTCGGGCACTTTATAAACCGGTTTGTACATCGCCATAATATATCCCCATTCGCCAAACGAGGGTACATAGTTATGATAAGGCACCGTATGCAAACCAGCAGATTGAAGCGTTTTCTCCACCGTCCAATACGATTTTGGCGCCACAAAGGGCGAGGTTGACTGCACCACCATAATGCCATCCGGATTGAGCAGGTGTTTTACGATGTTGTAAAAAGTATTGGTATATAATTTACCCACCGAGTAATTAGAAGGGTCGGGAAAATCAATAATAATAGCGTCGTAGGTTTTGCGCTGCATCCGCGCCCACGAAAAAGCATCGGCATTAACAACCGTAACCTTTGGCGACAGCAGCGAACGCTTATTCAGTTTCAGCAGCATTTCGTTGGAGCGGAACAATTTGGTCATTTCCTTATCCAGATCAACCAGCGTTACGGTTTGTATTTGCGGATATTTTAATATTTCGCGCACCGCCAGGCCATCGCCGCCGCCCATTACCAAAACGTTTTTTGCTTGCGGCAAAGCGCCAAGCACCGGGTGAATGATCGCCTCGTGGTAGCGGTATTCGTCCACCGAGCTGAATTGCAGGTTGCCGTTTAAAAACAAACGTAAATCGCGGCCTTTTTTGGTGATGATGATGCGCTGGTACGGCGTACTTTTCGAAAAAATAATGGTATCGCTATAGGTTAAACTTTCGGAGAAGCTGGTGATCCGCTCGGCAAAGATGAATCCGGCCAGCAGGGCCAGCAAACTAATGATGGATGCACTTTTTAAATATTTTACCCCTTTTATTTCGTGCCCAAATACAATGCAGGCCACCAACGCCACCAGCACGTTGAGCATGCCGAATAAATAGGCAGTGCGAACCAGCCCCATATAAGGAATTAGCACCAACGGGAAAACCAGCGAGGCAATTAAGGCGCCGATATAATCAAAAGTAAACACTTTTGATACCAGGTCCTTAAACTCGAAGCGGTCTTTCAGGATGCGCATCAGTAGTGGAATTTCTAATCCTACTAAAATCCCCGTAAAGGAAATTAAACCATATAGCACAATGCGGAACGAGCTTACACTCTCGAAAACCATAAACAAAATGGACGAACTGGTGCCCCCCACCAGGCCAACCAAAATTTCGATGCGGATAAACCACGACAACAGGTTTTTATCGAAATATTTTGACACCCATGAGCCAACGCCCATGGAAAAAAGGTATACGCCGATAATGGTTGAAAACTGAGTGACAGAATCGCCCAACAGGTAACTGGCCAGCGTTCCCGAAATCAGCTCGTAAATGAGGCCGCAGGTAGCGATGATGAATACGGATATAAGGAGTAATATGGGTAGTTTTTTGTTCATTTGTTATTTTATTTAGATGCAAGAAGTCAAGAGGCAAGAATCAGGAAAGAACAGTGTTTCGCAATGACCTTTTTTGTCGTGCTTCCTGTCTCTCAGAATCTTGCTTATTCCTCCTTACTTATGATAAAACCTCACCCCATAACCCGAATGCGGCACCACGCCGTTATAGCCTGCATTTTTTTGCACAGCGGCATCCGGAAAGTATTTGGAGCCTGCGTAGGTTTCGCAGCCAAACGCGCTCAACAGCACTATTACCGCTATGGTGTATATGATATTTGACCGGATATCGCCGAATATATTTTTAATCATCGCTTGATGTAGTTGTTTTATAGGGTGAAAAATCGCTTACCATCCATCGGTTTACTTCGTACCGGCGCTGAAAATACCAGCAGAATAACGGATACAGACAAAGCAGTAAAAAGGTAATCAATATATTTTGCCAAAGCATAATGTTGGCGGTTACTTTAATATTCATTTGTCCCAAACCGGTGCTGCCTGCGTACGGATAAATATTGATGTGATAAGTACCGGCAGGTATGTCATCTACCGTTACCGAGCCCGATGTTCCCCCTTCACTCCAGCTTTCGCCGTCTTCGTAGCCGTGATAGTATTCAACCTCTTTGGTGACGTCCCAGGTTTGGTTATCTTTTTCGTTCACCAGCTCAATAGTAGCCTCGAACCAGGTATTATCAACCGGGGCATTAATTTCAATCTCAACGGGTGCCGGACCACTAAATATTTTAAAGGACGAAGTGCGCAACGACTGGTATTCGAAATTACCATTATTTGACTGTCCGAAAATACCGGCGACGGCGGCCAGCGAATCGTGTTTGGCAGAATCGGCCCGTGGTGCCGGCGGAAGCGCAATTGCCACATCCTTATTCATGATCACTTGCGTTTGGCGCAACGTGCCGAAGACAATTTGGATAATAATAGCTATAACAAGCGCGGCAATGCTTATCCTAAGTGACTGCTGAAAACGCTTTTTATAAGGATTAGGCTGATTTTCGCCTATATCCACGCGCTCCACAAAATCGCCAACAGGAACATTAAATGCTGCGGCTATTTCTTCGGGTTCGCAATACTCGCCCAGGTACCAGTCAATGACGCTTTCATTTTGCTTGTTTTTTTCGCGGACCAGCATCATTGGCGGATTAATAAATTCGCGCGCACTAATGCGTTCACGATAAACATCCCAGTCAAACTCGCCCAGCATGGCGGTAATTACCGGGGTATAGCGGTTATATTCCAAATAATCTACCCCATCCATGCTGGCTGTGCTGCCTAATACCCTGGCATTATCAACCTGCGGAAAATGTTGTATGCCGGCTATATAATTCCAATGCCCATCAAACTCTGCTAAAAACGCGTAGCCTTTGGTGTAGTTATACAGCATGTATTCGCGCCATTCGTAATGGGTAGCCTGCTCCTTTTTTTCCAGATAGGCCAGCACTTTATAGGGCGTGCCTTTTAGTATGCCCTGCTTGCCAATTTCTAAAGCGGGCTGATATTTTATCGGGGCAATATGCTCTTGTTGATGCAAAATGCCGTTAGCGAACTTAAAATAATAATTACACGATGGGCAAACCACATATTCGCTCCCGGTTGAATCGTACAAGGTAATTGGCTTGTGACAATGCGGACAATCCAATTGTTCCGAAAACGGGAAGGCTCTTAAATTAACGGTTGCTGCCATACTTATCGTTTAATTTCGTTTTTCTGAAGTTCGGCGCCCCCGTAAAATTCTATCACGGCGCTATAAATTGCACGGGCTTTGTGGTCATTTTCGTGCTGGTAGTTGGATAAAAACACATCAAAGGTGGCCAGCTCAAACTCGGGCCAGGTATGGATGGAGATATGCGATTCGGTTAAGCAAACCACGGCCGTAAAGCCGCCGCCATCAAAATCGTGATAAACTTCGCCAACTTTTTGCAGGTTATGGGCTGTAATAGTGGTATCCAAAAGCTGCCGGAAATGCTGACTCGAAGCTAATAAATGCTGTTCGGTTGATGTAAATTCAGATATAATGTGCAGTCCGGGTTTATAAGGCATTTTGGGGGTATATAATTGGGAGATAAATATATTGAAAAATGATTGCGGTGCAATAAAATAAATAACTCTTTGCTTGGGTGAAATTAACCGCAGAGATACAGATGAGGCACAAAGCACGCAGAGAATAAAAACAACGCATTGTTCAATTTAAATGACGCCAGCTGTTACTAAGGGAAATGATACCCCCGACGGAGTACTTAGAACCTCCCTTTCGGCTTTTCTGTGCCGATAGCTATCGGGATTCCGGACTTTACCGACTTTCGGACTTCTTCCAAAAAAATCTTACTTTTGCGCCAAATTTATTTGATTGACAATGAGCACAACAACACGAGGACCCATATCGCAGTTTATTGAAAAAAATTACCTGCACTTTAACGCCGCCGCATTGGTTGATGCCGCAAAAGGCTACGAAACGCACCTAACCGAAGGTGGCAAAATGATGGTTACCCTTGCCGGCGCCATGAGCACCGCCGAACTGGGTATTTCGCTGGCCGAAATGATCCGCCAGGATAAAATTGATATTATATCGTGCACTGGAGCAAACCTCGAAGAGGATATTATGAACCTGGTAGCACATTCACATTATAAACGCGTACCTAACTACCGCGATTTAAGTCCGCAGGACGAGTGGGATCTGTTAGAAAACCATTATAACAGGGTAACCGATACCTGCATCCCCGAAGAGGAAGCTTTTCGCCGCCTGCAAAAACATATTTATAAAATTTGGAAAGATGCCGAAACCAATGGCGAGCGTTTTTTTCCGCATGAGTTTATGTACAAAATACTGCTGGGCGGCGACCTGGAGCAGTATTATGAAATAGACCCAAAAAACTCGTGGATGCTGGCGGCTGCCGAAAAAAACCTGCCGATAGTGGTACCGGGCTGGGAAGACAGCACCATGGGCAACATATTTGCATCGTACGTAATAAAAGGCGAATTAAAAGCCAGCACCATGAAAAGCGGTATTGAATACATGGCCTGGCTGGCCGACTGGTATGTAAAAAACTCGTCGGGTAAAGGAATTGGTTTCTTCCAGATTGGCGGCGGCATAGCCGGCGATTTCCCGATATGCGTGGTGCCAATGCTGTACCAGGATATGGAAATGCCCGAAATTCCTTTCTGGAGCTATTTTTGCCAGATCTCCGACTCAACAACCTCTTACGGTTCGTACTCGGGCGCGGTACCTAACGAAAAAATAACCTGGGGCAAACTGGATATCCATACCCCGAAATTTATTGTAGAAAGCGATGCGACGATTGTGGCACCCTTGATTTTTGCCTGGATATTGGGGCAGTAGGGGGTAGTCTTAAGTTCTGAGTCTTGAGTGGAAAGTCTTTAGTAAGATAAGAGCGACCGCCTTAGTCAGCAATTTACATTGCGTGTTAAGTCGGTTGCTTTTTTATATTAAAGTTCTATTGCTTTTTTACATTAAATTCAATCTTCTGATAAATTAAATCATCGGATGATACGCCTTGTACAATTACATCAAACTGCCCGGTAATGTCGCTCGTATAAAAAGAAAGTTCCGTTTCTTTTTGCGAATTTAGGTAACAGGTGTGTTTAAAATAAATGGTGGTTTCGTTTTCGGGTTCGGACGGGTTAAATTTTGTATAATCAGGTCCATAAAACTCCGCAGGGTAATTTATCCCGGTAAATGATAAAGTTTCAAGATGATTTTGATTTGGAGTTACTTTGCATCCTTTGTATACTGCGCCAGCCCAGGAATCATTTATGAAGTAATATTTGCCAATGACAGGCAATGTATTATAAGGGTTCCCGACATGATTGGAACAGTTGAGAATGTTATACGGGCAAACATAATCCCCACAATCATTTACCCTTCTGTATATCCCCACTATAGGTGGTGATAACTTACCAAATGCGTCATCTTTCATTCCTAATATTTTCACCTCTTTTAGCTTAATAACCCGCCTTAAACCTGGTGTTAATTCATTATCGGTGTTAATTATATAACCTTGCAGTAAATTATAATTAACCGGTCTAAAATTATTAATTAAGCTATCATTAACGCTACGGAAGATATTTATCATTTTTATCTTATAGCCACCATTTGCCTCATAATTCAGTAACAGGTTAACCTTTTTCCGTTCGTTGGTAAAAACGCTGTTCTCATCTATGCGAAAATTGCCGTATGCATCGGTCTTCAAAATATTTGTGGCCGAATCAGTCTTTATCATTATATTTATTTCTTTTTTTAATGGCTTATCTTTGTAGCTTATCTTGCCGCCTATCATTATTTTAATCTGCCGATCCGAATCAGTGGCTCCGCTTTCCACCATTATTTCCTGCCATTTATACCTACGCCAGCCTTTTATCAATAGCACCTTTTCCAAATAATCTTTGTCGGCCCGGCTTTGCCCCATGTAGTTTTCTTTTATGGGCAATGTCTCCAATTCGTTTTTTAAATAAATGTAACTGGCTATGTCGTTGGCTTTTTTTAGCTGGATTCGGCTGCTTTGTACGCAGGCTACAGTTACTATCGCTTTAGCCGAATCGATATTGGCTGAATTCAGCCTGAGTTTAACTTTTACCTTTTTCCGTGTAGAATATTCTTCATAATCGGCTACTACCTTCACCGTGTTACGTTGATTATAATGCGTAAAAAATATCCTTTCGGCACAAGGGCGCTGCAAGCTATCCAATACCGTTACAGCACTCAGACCTTTGGGTAAATCCTGTAAATTCACATTTATCAATTTTCCAGTTGCATCGCCTTCAATGGGAAACGAATAAAAAACCTGCTTATAGTTATGAACCACTACCAAGTACTTTTGCGGGCAATTGCTAATTAACGTCATTTGCAGCGAATCGTTTAAGACCGCCTTTTTTAGGCTTAGTACTGCACCTGTCGGTAAAATGCGTGGTAAAACGTAGTTGCTGTCATCGTTAATTATTTTCACGGTGTATGCACTTCGGACTGCTGGCGTAAATTTAAATTTACCCATTCCGTACTGGTCTGTTAAGATTGTATCAACTGCTTGTTCGTCTTTGTATAAAACACCTTTTATTTTTAACGGTGCTCCGTTGGCTGTTTTCGTTTCCCAACCCACAAAACTTTGTATGCCGTTTACCAATTCGCCACCTTCCGGGTAAAATTTTACATTTAATTGCCTCGCAACAATCGGTAACACAATTTTAATGTTTCGGACGTCGCTAAGAAAGATGGCCGAAACATTCAAAACGTTTTTACCCTTGATAATCTGATTTCTCGGAATGGAAAAAACATATTTTCCATCCTTATCCGTTTTTACAGTTCCCCAAAACTTCCTGTCCTCCATGTCGCCAATTATCCAGCTAACAGTTGCGCCCGCAATTGGCTGATGCGCCAGGTTTTCCATTTTCAATACTACTTTTTGACCATCACTATCCGGTGTTTTTGTAGTATCCAACAATTTTAACGAAGCAAAAAAAGTTCGGCTGGGCTGCTCCTTAATGGTAATTGGCTGTATAAATATATCCTGCGGCATACCGTTGGTTAGGATATTGGTATACGTAATTAAGCTATAATCGCCCGTGGGGATAGAATCGGGGATCATGACGTGCCCAAAAGCTAATCCATCAGTTATGCCATATTTTTCTTCGAGCACTATGGTCCTGCAGCTATCATCTACCAATATTACGGATAGTATAGTTGGTTTATTAGTTTTAACCGCATAGTTTAACACATAAGCCGTAAACCAAACGCTTTCGTTGTTTACATATACGTTTTTATCGAAAACGGTAAATAAGGTTGATGGGGTGTTTTTTAAGCCATAGTGGATTATTTTTGCAGTTAATGAATCGGGTAGGGTTTTGGTATTTTGGGCATACAGAGACGGGAAACTTATAATACACCAAAAAGATAAAAGACAAAATATATTCTGTGTTCTCATCGGGGCAATTATTATTGGTTTATTAGCAGCATTGGGACTACGTTAAATGATTAACCGCAATTTGCATTGAAAGTTAAATCACTTATTATTAATTTGCATATAAATTTTACTTAACTCTTATTAAATTACCGAGTCAACAGCGCTTAACGGAAGTCATTAGTGCTTTTTCCTTTTTCTTATTTTTAAGACCCAAGATTAAATACTAAGCGTCAATCATAAATGATAAGACAATGCAATTAGGCTGTATCGCCATGTGATGATACAACCTAATTGATTGTTATTAATTCCCGCAATAAAAATTGCCGGCGATTTCCCGATATGCGTGGTGCCAATGCTGTACCAGGATATAGAAATGCCCGAAATTCCTTTCTGGAGTTATTTTTGCCAGATCTCCGACTCAACCACCTCCTACGGCTCTTACTCAGGTGCGGTACCTAACGAGAAAATAACCTGGGGCAAACTGGATTTCCATACCCCGAAATTTATTGTAGAAAGCGATGCGGCCATTGTGGCTCCTTTGATTTTCGCCTGGATATTGGGGCAGTAGAGTTGTAGAGACGCGATACTTCGCGTCTCCCTGCATCCATTTTTTCCGGACAAATTTTACAGAGAGCAACCGGCTTAATCGCGCAATTTAATTGCAGACTAAGCCGGTTGCTTTTTTTATTCCACTTTATACCTGTATACCTGCCTGCCTAAATGCCCGTCTATATCAATACCTTCAACCAATACGCGGTAGGTACCCTTACTGGCCGCATTAAAATAGCTAAAGCTTGCATTGCCGTCCTTATCGGTAACCAGGTTGTTTTCCCAATCAATAGTGCTGCGGTTATCTGTTTGCCCGGCAATAAACGGCGCTTTATATACCGGCTTATAAAACTCGCGGGCCACGTACAACCCTTTTGGCGAATAGGTGATTACACCAGGCGCCTTAATATGCCGGGTGAATTGTCCATCGTCGTTGCCGTGTTTTAAATCGACCAAAATTATTCCGTTGCCGCCATCTCCACCATATATCGCGGTGTATGCCTGCGAGTTTAAAATTTCGATGCTTTGTACGTCATTGGGGTTAACGTCGTTAATATCACCAGGTACACCGTCAATAATCGCCTGCATCTCTTTTCCACGGCGCATAGAAATTGCTATAAACTTACCGCCAAAAAGCCCTGGAACAAATACTATATCCACCCCATGCAATTTTCCTTCCAGGCATTCCAAAACGTTCAAGCATCCTTTGTTTTTAAAAACATCATCACCCATAAAAACCTGGTTTGCAACTCCAGGCCCGTTAAGGTTAGACGAGTGCTGGAGTACCGGTCGTTCCGCTTTAATAGTAACAGTTTTTAAATTAGTAGTTCGGCCGTTAAGCCCGTACTTCATATCGTGCTGGTATTGCTGCTGCTTGCTTTTAAGGTAATTGGCATAGGCGGGTGCTGTAATTGGGGTCGTTAGCATAACATTGCTAACTTTGGGGCCGGAAGGATTTACCGTTGCAGGCCTGTCAAGCACTACTTCCACATCTTTTGCCCCTTTGGCCGTACGGGCCTGGATGGTAAATTCAAGGCTGTCGGCAAACTGCAGGTTATTGAAGCTAAATTTCCCATCTTTGTCGCTAACGGTATCCAGCACCATAGTGCCGCCCTGGGTGGTAAACATTGTTATTTTGCCGCCAGGTACCGGCTTACCGTAAGCAGTTACCCGGCCGCTGACGCTGATCCCTGTTTGAGCATGATACATTATTGCCGGCAAACTGCCGCCGAGCAATTGTTTCCACTCAATGCGACGATAGCCTTGCGTAAGCATCAGCGCATCTAAATCTGCTGGCGCTTTTTCATCATCCGGTTTAAAATAATAAGCGGGTTGCTCAATGTAGCCCTGTAAATCGGATGTAAGGAGGATGTTTGACAGGATGGTGTTTTCGTTAAACCCATTTGTTGGCATTTTATCCTCGTTAATTACGGATGCCGAAAAAGAACCTAACACTGGCTTCCCTTCGTTGTTTTGTATATGCAGGTTGATTTTTGTGTTTTCGTGCGGGGTATAAGTATTTTTAGCCGATGCGATATTTACGTTAAGCAGTGCGGCATCATTGTTTATAAAAACCAGCCGCTCGGCAATAGGTTGCCCCTTGCCGGAAAATAGTTTAAATTGTACTATACCCGCCGGAAAGCGGCTATCAGGCAAACTGGCCGAAAAACCGTCTACGTTTAATAGGGCTGTGGCGGCGTAGTATATTTTGCCCCCTTGCTGGGCTATTAGGTTAATAGTTGCGTTTCCGGTTGTCGCCAAATCAGTGCTGGCGGCAACGCGCACGCGGTGGTTCTTGCCTGCGGCTGTTATGGCCATAATATAGCCGGTATTTTGCGCCTGCGGCAGGTTCAATGTGCGTTTTGAACCATCTGGATAATTGATTACCGCATAATAAGTTTTGCCCTGTTCCGGGCTTAAGGTAAAACTGCCCATGCCTAAATGTTGCGTGGTAAAATCGGCAATTTTGGTGTTACTGCTGTCAAACACCTGGCCGTTTACTTCCAATCCCAGCCCATCGGCACCCACAGCCTTAAAAGCTACTACCGAGCTGATGCCGTTAACCAAATTACCACCTTCCGGGAAAAACTGTACATCTGCCTGTGCCGCTGCCGGATTAAATGTTACCTGCCGGGTTATCGTATCTTTATTACCGGTTACTATCCGTGATATGATTTGCCCCAGCCGGTAGGAAGTAACACCGGTTGTGGTCTGCGTAGCGAAGGTTAATGCCAGTTTACCTGTTACATCAGTTTTGCCCATACCCTCGGTTAGTTTACGGCCATCCAGCAAAACCCCATAGCTTACTGATTTGCCCGCCTGCGGCAGATTGTTGGCATCGGTAAAAGTTAAGCTGGCGTTAGTTTGCTGACCGCTGTAGCTGTAGGCGGCATTAGTTTGTATAACGGGACTGGCAGCATTGCCTATGGTTAAAGGTTCATCGTAAAAATAATCGTTGCCAAAATTCCGCATCCAGTTGGTGTAGGCGCGCAGGCGGTAGGTGCCGGCTGGCAGGTTGCCGGGCAAGGCAATGTCGCCCCAGGTAATGCCGTCGGCCACCGGCAAGTTTAGGGTGTGCTGCACCTCGTTTTGTTCGTTTATCAGTTCCACCTGTAATACCCCGCTAATGGCCGAAAGTTGGTGCAGCGGACCGGCGGTAAGGTATGCTTTAAACCAAATACTATCGCCGGCGGCGTAATAAGGTTTATCTAAATGGAGATATACTTTTTCTTGCGGATAATTGACCGTCCAGTTTTCGAGTAGTGATGCTACTGTTTTGATAACTTCATTATCACCTCGCGTGAAACCAAAGAAAAGAAAGCAAAGGAGCGTTCCAAAGATTTGCCGTTTGCTGAATGGTATTCTCATAATTAAAAGAAATTGTTCCTAAACTATCCTCATTCTACCTTATACCTATAAACCACCCTGCCCAAATTACCATCATCATCAATACCTTCAATCACTACTCTATACGTACCTTTGGTATCGGCATTAAAAAACTCAAATGAAGCTTTGCCGTCTTTATCGGTGATGATATTGGGGTCCCAGTAAATGGTGCTGCGCAAATCGGACGCTTGAGCATTAATCTTTGGCGCATCGTATTTGGGTGAGTAAAACTCATGTGCTTTGTAAAAGCCATGGAAAGTGAACTGCAACGTGCCGGGGATATGTTTGTATGCTTTGGCATAATTGCTGCCGCGTTTGGTTGTAATTACCAAAGCGCCAACTCTTGTAATGGGATCTCCATAAATAGCCGTGTACGCTTTGCTTTGCAACACTTCTATGCTTTGAATTAAATTTGCATCGAAATCGTTCAGATCGTCGCCGCTTCTTACAGCGCCGTCAACAATTAAAAGCATATAATCTAAATTTCGGTTGTTCACAGGCGCCCCGTGTTTAAACGAAATAGTTGTTGCAACCCTTGCTAAGCATGTCGACAAAACCGGGCAACCTTTTAAAGTATCCCCCATAATTACTTGGTTAGCGTGCCCCGGCCCGTTTAAATTATCCGAGTTTTCTAAATCCAGTTCAGGGCGTTTATAAGTTTTATGCGACTTAATTACAACCTCTTTTAGCTGATGCCTGTTTTTTAACTGTAATGCTTTTTGCTCCTGATAATTGTTTATAGCTGTTGATACAGGCGTTGCGTTTTTAACGGTATCGGCAATTGAAACCGGCCAGCCATTTTTAATAACAGGCGGGTAAGTTGTGGGCACAATTGCCGGTATTACATCGTTCCTGTTTTTGGCGTCTTTTGCATTGATCACTATTGTTACTGAGTCGGGCAAATCAATACCGGTAAATGTAAACTTGCCGTTTGCATCAGTAACGGTATCGGCTATCAGACTGTTTTTCGTGGCTATAAAAGTTACTTTTCCATTTGGCACAGCCTTTCCCGACAAGTTTTTTACAGTACCAGATAGGGTTAGCAAACTCTCGGGTTGGTATTGCGGCAAGGGGATACTGTCTTTTAAAATTTGCTTCCATTCAAACCGTTGATAGCCCTGGGTAAGCATTAATATATCTAAGTTCGCTTTGGTTTTTTCATCAGGATTTGTGAAATAGTAGTTGGGTTGCTCAACATATCCATTTAGATCAGCGGTAAGTAGCAGGTAATCTTCTATTGTGTTGTCAGCCGATTCATCCACCGGCGCTAAACTTTCATTGATTACCGAGACCAAAAAAGAGCCCACAACCGGCTTTTCGGCATCATTAACAGCATCGAAACTGATATTTACTTTTTGACGTGGCGTATAGTTGTTTAAGATGCTGCTTGTTCTTAATTTTAGCAGGCGGTTATTTTCTATAAAAACTGTGCGTTCATTCAATGGCTCGCCGCTATCCGAAAATAAGGTAAATTGTGTAATGCCCCCCGGAAAACGCCTTTTATCAACAACAGCACTAAAAGAATGCTCGTTTAACTTTCCTGTTGCACTGTAATATATTTTTCCGTTACACTGTCCGATGATGTAAAAGCCAGTAAGTTTTTTTGTGTTAAATGTAGTACTATCAGCCGCCATCCGTAAAAAAACGCTGTCGGGGTTACTATTGTTAACCGAAAGGGTAAAGCCCCGATCATTGGCCTTGGGTAAATTAACCATGAACTTGGCGTCGCCCGTTATAATTCTTGCGTTGTAGGTTTTCCCAATTTGTGGAGCAAAAGCAAAAACGCCCAGACCCAAATGTTGCGTAGCAAAATCAACCACCACGTTACCCTCATTATCCTCAATAGTCCCCTTTATGTCCTGACCAAGCCCGTTTACATTAACAGCTTTAACCGCTATTCTTGACCGTAGTCCGTTTACCAAGTACCCCCCCTCCGGAAAAAACTGAACATCAGGATTCAAATTCGCAGGTTGTTTGTTGACTAAAGCGGTTGCCTGATTGCCGATGTGTATTTTTTGACGGTAAAAATATTCAGGCCCGGCATTACGCATCCAATTGGTGTAGGCCCTGATGTAAAAATCGCCCGCTTTGATGTTTACAGGCAAGGGAATATCGCCCCAGCCAATACCGGCTGTTAAATACAATATTTGCCGGGTAATAACAGAATCTTTTGGGCTAATCAACTCTACATATAAAACACCACTGATGGCCGATAGTTGGTGATGTTCGCCTGCTACTGTGTAGGCTTTATACCATAGCGTGTCATATAAATCGTATTGCGTTTTATCCAAATGCAGATATACTTTTTCTTGTGGATTGGAGGTAGTCCACTTTTCGAGTGAACTGGCGGAATGGCGTAAAAATGAAGTGTCGGTTTGGGTATAAGCAAAAGTGGCTTGTAACAGCAGGATCGCGGTTGAAAGTATTTTAAGATAAAACTTGTATGCCATTTTTTGTGTTTTTACAGATGTTTAAAACAACTTTTGAGTTATTAAAATCGGCCATTAGCTATAAAATAAATACGCATTGTTATGTTAAAACCCGGCAAGCAATGCTTGCCGGGTTTTAACATAACAGCAACAAGAATAAATATATAACTAATGGTGTTAATACTTATTTATCCATCTATTAACTGCTAGTGCAACCGGGTGGAACGGAGTGAGGTAAATAACAAGCACACGTTTGCATTGGCGGGCAAAAATCGCATGGATAAGTAGTACAACAGCCAACAACATAACCAGGATCGCAACCCTGTAATACGCCGCCGGTAACATTTCTCATTTCATCCCTGCTGAGTTGTTTAAACTTTTTCATAATCATATAAATTAAAAAAACACAAAAAATACCGATACCAAGCCCCGGTATACTAAGCTACATGTATTGTCAAAGTGCATGCTCCTTTACTTGACCGAGTATTTTTAATGCTTTTATTAAAGCATATATTTTATATCCTGAACCTGGTAGCTTGCGGGCAGCAGTCTGCCATCAATCAACAAAAACGGCGTGGCTTTAATCTCGGTTACATCACACCATTCGCGTTGTTTTTCGAGTTTATAATATTGTGTGTCATCTAAGGCAACTGGATATGCTTTTGACCAGGCCTCATAATTTTTTTGCTTTTGGGTGTACCAGTCATGCAGGGCATTGTTCACAATGGTTTTGTTTGGCAGGGCATTTAATGCCATCAAATGCCTTACAACAACCGTGCGGCTATCTTCATCGGTATTGGTAGCGGTAAATATAATTTGTACCTTAATGTCATCACCATGACTTAGCCATTCGTCCAACTGCTGATGGGCCTTTGCACAGGGTTGGCAATAAGGGTTGCTTACCATGGTAATTACATGCCCGGCCTTTACATTACCCAGTGTAATACTCCATTCTTCGGCGGGCAGGGCGTATTTTGGCTCATCATTCAATAGTTTATGAAAAAAATCGCTGTTATATTTAAACTGCTGTAGCTGAGTTTGCAGCGGCCTTATTTTTTGCAATTGAAGTAGTACGGGTTTTAATAATAGCCATAAGCTTACCGGAAGCAACATACAGATAACTATAGTGATTATAGCGGTAATACCAGGCATTGCGAACGGCAATTTGAAATAAGTGATCAATGGGACAAATTCGAGCCACAATAATATCTGTATCGCGCTGCAAAGGATGCACCATTGTTTAGCAACCCTGGCCTGGTAATAAATGGAGTAGAAAGTGTATGGCAGACTGATGAAATTAAGCAGAGCCAGCATTTGCAATGCAGCCGACGATGCCGCAAACAGGAGAACTAACCATGTACCGGCAAAATAAAAGAAACCCACCTCGCTCCATATAAGTCCATCAAATACTTTAGCTGCTTTTGAATTGAGTATATTATTACAATCATTCTTTTTATCGCCGCATAACCGTTGTATTAATGGATTGCTGCTATCAATACTTTGTACTAATAACAATATTGTGGTAATAAGCCCGGCTGTTTTAAATAAAGTGAGCAATAACATTTGCCAGCTAAAACCGGAAAAGTAGTGGGTATTTAATCCAATGCCTGCGAAAATAATAAGGGTCATTAACGTTACGCCAATCTGAGTGCGTAATGAAGCAATTAAAGTGGTATAGCGCTTAGCCGCTGACACTGCTATTTTCACAGGTACATCTTCGTCCTGAACAAGTACAGCGCCGGTAAAAAACCTGTTAAATTCTGCCCGTTTCATTTTATGCGCGGGTCCGTGAACGTTTCCTAACGCTACGTGGTTTTTTGTTACCCCGGTAACCCATAGATAATCGCTGTCCTTTTTTCGTGTGTGAGCGATAAAAGGTGCGGGAACTTCATCAAGATCGTCTGCGGTTATTTGGTAAGCCTGGTTCCTGATGCCAAACCAGTCCAATACTTCACTTATGGCTAATAAACTATTAGGGTTGGGGTGCGAGTTTAGTTCGCTTGAAATATCATCAAACAAAACCGGTCTGCCGAAGTGTTTAGCCATTTTGTAAATTACAATTTCTGAAGCTGGCTTGTTTGTG
>JABDBM010000101.1 GCA_013288685.1 Bacteroidota bacterium
ATTATCAATCAGCCTCAATAAATTTGTTACCACAGCGGGGCTGTCGGTTGCCGGGTTTATGCCTATTACAGCGTCGCCGCTGCCATACAGCAAGCCATCGATCATGCTGGCAGCAACTCCCTTTGGGTCGTCGGTAGGATGATTGGGTTGTAGGCGCGTAGAGAAATGGCCTTTTAGTCCGATGGTATTACGGAAGCGGCTAACCACCTCACACTTCTTTGCTACTGCGATCAGATCCTGGTTGCGCATCAGTTTTGATACGGCAGCGGCCATTTCTGGCGTTATCCCTCCGGCCATGCCTCGTAAAAAGGCAGTATCAGCTTCCTCGCTTAACAATAAGTCCCGGAGGGAGCCAACTGTTAAACTTCCAATTAAGTAAAAAGAATTAATATCCTGATTATCAATAATTAATCGCGTAACTTCATCTTGCTCATAGGGTATTAAAACCTCATCAAGAAATTTCTGTAGTGGCACATCTGCAAGCGCAATCTGCGCGGCAACCCGTTCTTCATACGTTTCGGCAGCAATACCAGCCAACACATCGCCGGTGCGATAAGGCGATGCTTTGGCCAGTAAGGTTTTGAGATCATCAAACCGGTAGGTTATGTTGCGGACGGTAAACTTATACACAGCTTTTAATTAAATTAGACACGAATATCCACGAACGAGTTCGAATGGACACAAATTAGGGCGTTGAATTGAATGGACACGAATTTCACGACTTAACCGAATTTTCACTAATTGTAACTGAATTCAATTTTCTTAGTTTTCTTACTGATTTGGCAACAACCTTTTTCAAAACATCATTTATGTAACATTCGTGTTCATTCGCTCCTATTCGTGTTTATTCAATTCGCAATCATATTTTCCTCTGTTAATTTTATCTTGTGTTTCCCTATGGCCACAAATATCATGACAACGCCAATTAGCCCCCCAAAAAAATAAAGGCTCAGCATGAAATTAAAGTAAATCATAGTGAACAATATGATTGCGGATATGATTAAAGCGACGGCCGGAAATACCGGGTAAAACGGCGAAACGAATGGGCGCTCAAGTTTTGGCTCTTTTTTGCGTAATATAAAAAGGCTAACCATACTCATCATATACATCAGCACCGCCCCCATTACTGATATCGTAACTATCTGACCAGTAGTACCAGTATAAAGCGCAATGAAACTAATTATACCGCCCGAGATGATTGCCCAATGCGGCGTTTTAAATTTTCTATTGACTGTAGAGAGTTGCCTTGGCAAATACCCGCTGCGGGCCATGGCAAACACCTGCCGCGAAGAAGCCAGGATAGTACCGTGAAAAGATGCTATTAAACCAAACAACCCTATCCCGGCAAATATCTTGGTAAACTTGTTGGCGCCACCCAACGAAATTTTGATCGCCTCCGGCAGCGGATAGTCCAGTTTGCTCAGGTTGCGCCAATCAGATACACCGCCTGTTAATATCATCACCCCAAGGGCTAAAAACACCAGGGTTGCCAATGCTGATATATAACCTTTGGGAATATTGCGCTTGGGCTCCTTTACTTCTTCGGCTACCATGGCCACCCCTTCAATGGCCAAATAAAACCAAACTGCAAAAGGTAGTGCCGCAAATACTCCCGACCAGCCGAATGGCATGGGGTGACTCAAAAAATTATTCATTTTAAAATGCGGGGTAACTATGCCCATAAACAGCAAAAGTTCGGCAACAGCCAGTATTGTGATAAATACCGAAAACACGGCCGATTCTTTTACCCCTAAAATATTGATGATGATAAATACCACATTAAAAAACATGGCTGAATACAGTACGGACAGCTCGGGGTTAAGGAAGTGAATATAGGCGCCCAACGCAAAGGCTATAGCAGGCGTGGCAAACAGGAAATCGATAAGGGTGGCATAACCGGCCATAAGCCCCCCAAAAGGCCCCATAGCGCGATAAGCATAAGCGAAGGCTCCGCCCGCATGGGGTATAGCGGCGGTTAATTCGGTATAGCTAAAAATAAAGGTAACATACATCAGTGTAACCACCAGGGTAGCAATCAGGAAGCCGACAGTGCCCGAAACATCCCAACCCAAATTCCAGCCAAAATACTCGCCGGATATCACCAGGCCCACGGCTATTGCCCAAAGGTGTATGGGTTTTAATACTCTTTTTAGTTGTTCTGTTTTGGCAGTCGTCATAGGCAATTTCGCATGCAATTTTTTCCGCCTTAAAATACCCAAAACAGATAAGATTTCAAAATGTTGTACGTTATGTAATTGTTAACCGATTGTTTAAAACTTATTGCGAATTTAACACGTAGAAAATATAAAATTATCAAAACAGGTTTAACTTTGAAATGTTCAATGTTTGCTGAACGATCAGCAATTAATGAGCAAAACTTATGTTAAAGATCACTATCCCTTCAAACACGGATTCAAATCTAAACTTCGCGATTTTTGAGCAATATGATCTACCGGCACCATTGGACGGTGTTGACGCTGAAATAAATGGCGATTTAATTTTGAAGTTTGAAAACGAAGAAGAGGCGGTCATCTATTCGGAACAGTTGAAAAATTTATCTGAAGGACTGGATGATAAATCGTCTGCTGCATATTTGGCTATCGGCGATCTTATTATGGCTATCTTTCGTGACGAATTTGTTCAGGCTTATATTGAAGAAAATTAAACATTTAAAAATAAAATTATGTTACGCATCAAAATTCCTGCAACCGGCGCCACTCCATTAACTTCTGCTGACTTTAAAAACTATCACTTGCCTATGCCATCAAAGGGCGTGCGCGCAAACAAAGACTCCAACACGGTATTGCAATTCGACAACGAATATGACGCCGTTGTTTATGCAGATCAATTAGAAGAAATTGTTACCACAGTAAGCAAAACATCGCCGTTAAAAAATATCCTGCGCGATTTGGCAACAACCATCCGCAATGACGACAGCATCCGCAATTACCTGGAAAATTCGTCTATTTATGTTTGGATAAAAAACCGGGTGAAAAACATAAAGTATGCTATAAAGCCAACTGCCTACTTCTCAAAAAACTAAACACGGCCCGGAAGCAAGATTGCAAGAGTCAAGAATTAAGACGGTTAGAAAAAATCTTCCGTCTTGATTTCTGACTCTAAATATCCTGACTCTTTCCCACCGGTATCGACTGGCTGCTGTTAAAATAATTATTCGGGTCCCACCTGCTCTTGGTGGATTTCAATCTCGGCAGGTTACCTGCAAAATACAATCTCAAGGCCCGCTCCCTGTCATTCTCCACGCCATTCAGATCAATATCAGGATAGTTGAAATAACAACCGTCTACATTGTTTGTAGGGTCCTGTTCCGGATCGGGTACGCCACCAGTCAACTGATACACTTCTGTATAGAAATCATTAATCCATTGCAAATGCTGTTTGTCATTATCCACGCTTGCCCAATAGGTTTGGTACTGCAGCTTCATGATGGACGAGCGTTGGGGAATAGCCGTGGCATCCCAGGCCACCTGGTTAACCTGCCCGCCATAGCTATCCACCTGTAGCAGGCTTTGGGTCATGTCTGCAGCGGTAAGCCCGGCGGGGATGGTAGTTAACCATTTATAAATAGAGGCCACCTGGTCATACGGAAAGGCTTTGCGCATATAAGCCGATTTATACTTGCCCCGCTGGTTGGAGCCCGATCCATTAAGCGTTTGCACAGCCTCGTAAAAGGTATACGAAAGCGTTTCAGCCAGGTTTTGAAATAAGCTTGCCTGGTGTGCCAGTCCTGGGCGTTCCATTAACCTGTAGGGCGTTATGGCCTTAAACCGGGCCAATGCAGGCGTTATGTATTGTTGCTTGATCTCTTCCGCGTCCTCCCCTGCCAGTACAGCGGTTTGAATAGTTAAGTGAATTTCCTGGTTAGCCTGGTGATTTAGGGCAAACAAGCCGAACTGCCGCCAGTTGTGATTATCGGCGGCAAACAGTGCATATTCTGCTAATAGGTTGTATAAAATTTGTTCGGTCAGATCTGTCCATGGAAATGCTACCGACGTAATAAATGCAGATTGAGGTGCATTGGGTAACTCTTTAAAATAATACTTGCATATCACGCCAAAATTACCGCCTCCGCCGCCGCAATGCGACCAGTACAGATTACGCCTGTCAGGATCGGTATCAGTTACCGATACATAAACGGGATAAGCGCTGCCATCAATTTTGTCTTTTACTACTACCTCTACCCCTGTCAGCCAGTCGACAGTCAGGCCGTTTAAACGGGATAGCAAACCATAGCCACCACCGCAAATATGGCCGCCCAGTCCTACGGAATAGCAGGAACCCGCCGGAAGCACTTTTCCATAATCGCGAAACAGCGCCTGGAACGCCGTCCAATTGGTTCCGCCCGATTCTAAATAATAGCCGCGCTGGTCATCATAGCCGTAACCATCCATTGGGGTAACGTCTATAATAGCCAATGTATCAGCATTATAAACAAAATCCTCATAGCAATGGCCTCCACTTTTTATTTTAACCTGTTTGCCATACAAACTAATGGCATCGTCAAGGGCCAGTGCAGCGCCAACCGTTGAAAAACATAAGTAAACCGCCTGGCAACCTCCCGAAAACCAGCGCCGGTTAAAGCCCTGGAAAAAGCTGGGGAAACGGGTGTCATCAGTGGATGGCGTGATTTTAACGTAATTGTTTGGGTTGGTGTTTTGATTTTTCATAGCACATTGATTTTGGTTTGGTTAGGGATAAGGTTGAGTAAAATAAGGAATTAATTATGGAAGAATCAACCCGTAAAAACACCCGAAATTGATTTCTAATGTAGAGACGCGATACTTCACGTCTCCCACCATGCACTCAAACCATACATGCGCTATCATCTTAAGTATTTGCATTTGTCGGTTACCTGTATATCGGGAGACGCGAAGTATCGCGTCTCTACGAAAACGGAATTTTCCTAACGGGAAACCAACTCAATATGATAAGCCTGTATCAATGCAGGATTTTCGGGGGTTAAAGTAAAGCTCACTTTTATATTTGCTTGCTCGCCCATTATCAAAAAATAGCCTCTCAATTGATTTTCGGGTACCACATCGCCGGCGCCGGTAATCTTTCCCGCTTTGGCAAAAATGGCTGTTGCTTCTGCTTTTAGTTTATCAGGGAAATAGTCCATAAAGAAATTCATTGCAAATATTCCGGTTGCCTGTGGGTTGTTCCAATCGGGTAATAGTTTTAGCAGTTCATTCCTGCGTTGCGTAAGAATAGCTGAGGACGGCAGCAGCCGGGGCTGAATACCTGATAAGGCAAATAGTGTATCAGCTGCCTGCCCATCGGCGGCGCCTGCATTGGCATAGGTTAAGTTGGCGAAGGACATAACGCCGATGCCATACTCAGGGAATATTTGCCAGTCGCTGCCAAAACCGGGCAGGCCGCCGGTATGCCTGATTACCGTTTTTCCATCGCTGTACTTTCTATAGCCCAATCCATAGCAGTAGGCGGCAATCATGGGTGTTAATTTTCCGTTTGAGTTTTTAGCATTTGGATAAAAACCGGAAACATCCCATGGATATTGCATCTCGCGGATGGAGCTTCTTTTAACCGGACCGGATTCTTCATCATCACGGGCGGGCCAGGCTGATAAATGCAGCGCCATATATTTACTGAAATCTTCTATTGTGGTGATCAGGCCGCCCATGGCACCATAAGCGCCATCGTGTAATAAGGGTTGTTCTACCCATTGGTTGTCTATCCACCGGTAGCCATGCGCCAGGTCTTCTTTGGGGACTTTCGTATACTCCCAGTAGGTGTGTGTCATGCCTAAGGGCTTCAATATGTATTCGCTGATGTAATCCTCATAAGTTTTGCCGGATACTTTTTTGATGATATAACCTAAAGTAGCGAAGCCGAGGTTACTGTATTCGTAACCGGCACCCGGATTGTTGGAGAAGGAAACGCCTTTGCGGTAAATATCAATTAGTTGTTCATCTGTAACGGCTAACTGCCTGTCGCCCCATGGGTTATCCTCCGGATAGCCGGCCGAATGGGTAAGCAGGTTGCGGATAGTAACCGGCGCGGCATCCTTGGTTAAATATTTCGTTCCCTTCATTTCGGGGATATACAAATATGCCGGATCATCCAGGTTCAGCTTGCCTTCATCGCGTAGTTTTAGTATGGCCATGGCAGTGAAGCTTTTGGTCATGGATGCGATGCGGAATGCGGATTGCGGATTTACTCCGGTTTTATTAGCGAGATCTGTATAGCCGGTGCTGCCGGTATGTACCAGCTTGCCATCAACAACAATCCCGTAAGTAATTGCCGGAAAATGGTTTTGGGCCGCATAGTCTTTGTATACCTTATCAATCACCGGAAAGGTGGCTTCTATTTTTTTTAACCGGTCGGGATCGGTAAAAACAGGTGGATTGTAGGTTTGGGCGAGGCTGGCAAAGGTAAAGGCTGAAAGCAAAAGGCACATTACGGTACTTTTGCAACAATTAATTGAATACATAGAGAAATCAGTTTTGTTTTTATACATATTTACGAAATAAACCGGAATATTTTTCCGTTAACGTAATGTTAATATATTTCGCCCCGTCTATATAAACATCATACAAACACAACCTAATTATATTACAACATGTTTAAACCTATTCCAATCTTAGCCGCGTTGCTGTTCGCGCTGCTATTTACCGCTAACGCTCAAACCGACAGCACGCATTTTGATCTTGGCCGCATCCTGGTAAAAAAAGATTTTACCCAAAGCATCACTATTAAAGGAAGTGATTTAGAGCGCTATCAATCTTCAGATCTTTCTGATGCGATAAACGTTTGGCTATATGGTACTTACACCAATTCATCTTCAGTAATTTACGTAGTTGATGGGAATATTATTAACGATGTAAACTCGTACAGCGTTTATGATATTGACGAAATTACCCTGGTTCAAAATGCGTTGCCCCAGGTAAGCGGCGCCGGTCCCGGCCAGCAAATGGTGCTGATTAAACTGCGTAATGGAGGCCCCGGCAAACAAGGCGTGCAGGTAGCCGGGCAAACCAGTATTGCAACACAGCGAAACCAAAACGGCACTCCCGGTGAGAAAAGCACGACAAACCTATATAACCAATACTATTTATCCGGATACCGTAATTTTCAGAACGCTCATTTCTCGGCGTCTGCAGATTATCAACATGATGTTTTTCCTGCTCTGATAGACAACAATTCTACATCCTATACCCCATTTAACTTCGACCGGTTTAAACTGAATGCGCTGGGAGATGTTAGAGTGTGGAAAGGAAGTACGCTGACTTTCGGCATTACCTATGCACCGCAGGTTAGCCATTATGCAAATGTTTATAATTCTCCTGTGCTTTTTGGCAGTGAGAACAGTGTAAATACGAGCACCAATAACAGTCATGTGTCGCAACACCTTTTTAATTCTACGATGGCGCTTAACAGTCAGCTGGTAAAAGGATTGAACAATAGTATATCCGTAGCGTACAATCACTATAATTACTTTGAGCGTGATTCTGCCTTTTTCAATTCCGGGCCTGCTAATGGTGGCAACTATTCGGAATACGGGCTTTCGCATCTTTTTGATAAAACAAGCAAATTACTTATCAGGGATAACCTGGTTTACCACGCTAAGTTGGGCGCGCTGAATATTGAACCCTCCCTTAATTTTTCGTACCGCAATGTACACGATACCTTAAGCAATACTACACTTATTATACAAGCCACTCCCGGCAATGGCAGCAATGTTAACAGTCTACAGCAGTTTACCACTTCTGGAAAGTATAGATTATACCTCATAACTCCCTCACTTAATGTTTATTACAAAGATATATTAAACATACAAAGCGGTTTTGTGGATATGGCAAACGCGCGTAAGGATTTTCTGTCGATCTATCCATTGCACAGGGTATTTCCATTTTTGACAGCTTCGGTCGACATTGGCAAACTTGCAAAGTTTGGCAACTTCAGTCTACAGATTTTCGGGTCTTTTGCCAAACAAAATGCCCTGTTAAACGACGAATATCCGAGCTTAGCCGGCTTTGGTTTGGGTGGGATCAGCAGCATAACTAACCCTTCTCTTTTCTTCAATAATGGAACGGTACCCAATTTAAGCAATTATTACAACTACGCCAGGGAATTTAATAATTATAGTTTTGGTGCATTATTGGGCTTATCTCCAAACTTCACCATCAATTACGTTTTTACGCTGAGCTATAATGTGGGGTTATACGGCGTGGTTATCCCTTTCAGTGAAAATTCACAAAATTTTGAGGAGTTCCCCTACAACAATAAAACCACCACTAACCGTATTGGCTTTAATTACAATTACAGTTCGGGCAAATTTAACTGGCGTACCGGTTTAAATTTCACCGAAGCAAAACTGCAGGTAATTGATAATACACAATTGGCATCACAATATAATTCGGGTTATTTATCCGATGGGTACCGCTGGAGCGGCGGGTTCACTAATCGTTTTAGTTATAATCGCTTTTTTGCGGGAATTGATTTTCTATACCGGTTTGGCGAACGGCCACTTGATTTGATGTTTGAAATACCGGTACTACCTGGTTATGTGGCGCCTGCTCATGTAAACTCCATATCGCTGCAAAACTTGTATGCAGGTACTCAATTAAAAATTACAAAAGTAAAATATGCAGAAGCTTTTATTAATTGCCGTAATATTTTGCAAAATAACAGTTCGGACATTACCGATAACCGCAAATTTGTAGGTTTGGGTTTTAAAGTGGGATTGTAAAACATACCACTGATCAACAAAACCTTCAAATTTAAATAAGTTATATTTCTATATGATTATCAGGCAGATAAAAAAAGTATCGTTACTAATAATATGCTGGTTGTGTACGCTAACAGCAATGGCGCAGCAAAATCCAACAGCGGTTTACCATTCCAAAAAAGTTTACTTTGCCAAACCGCACCCTAAAAATGGAAGCTCGGAACCTTACAAAGAATTGGAGAACGGTTACGGAATGTACCTGTTTGCCATTTATACTAACCATATTATTGTGCATGGTACGGAAACTATCGACATGAAAATTGTAAGCCAGAAAGAACATAAAGGCGAAACAAAATATAACCTGACAGACGACAAAGGCCGGCATTTTGAACTGTACGTCAACGCCGAGGATAAGATAAAAAGCAGCACTACCATAAACTATATTGCATTCGATAACAATTATGTGCCGGTGGCTACCTATATGATGGTTTGCGAAAAGCATTAGGGAATATTAATCTGATTTTTGATTAAACCTTTTCTTCGGTTATTCATCTGAATGAATAACACCACCAACCGGCTTTTGATCATGAAGAAAAATGTACTCCTCTCCTATTGTGCTATTACTATTATTATGAGCACGGTGGGCTTTGCTCAACCAAAACAAATTGCACGTCCCGATGGTAAAACTATTTCGTCAAATGACATTGAGACCATCGTAAATAAGCTTTTGGATACAGCGGACATTACTGGCTTAAACATTAGCATCATAAACTCTAATAAATTTTATTATGTTAAGTCGTTTGGTTTTAAAAATGGCGCCACCAGACAATCGAATGATACGTCCAGCTGTTTTTATGCCGCTTCGTTAGCCAAGCCCTTGTTTGCTTATATAGTAATGCAATTGGTTGATGAAGGGAAAATTGATCTGGATAAACCGCTGTACACTTATCTACCCAAACCTATACCCGAATACGATAATTATAAAGACCTTACCGGTGACGACCGCTGGAAACTGATTACCGCCCGAAATTGCCTCACGCACTCAACAGGCTTTCCTAACTGGCGCGATTTTAACCCGCGCGACAATAAGAAGCTGGAAATATTTTTCACGCCCGGCTCCCGCTATGCCTATTCGGGTGAGGGAATTTATCTATTACAAATGGTAATTGAAGCCATTACCGGCAAACACCTGGAAGAGTTGGCGCAGGAGAAAATATTTAAACCTTTCGGGATGACCCGCACCAGTTTTTTATGGCAACCTGCTTTTGAAAACGACTATGCGCTGGGCCACGATATGAATGGCGACACCATTGCGAAATATAGGAGCCATAAAGAAAATGCAGCCGGTTCCATGGAAACCACCATTGCCGATTATACCCGGTTTATGGCAGCCGTGATGCAAGGCAAAGGTCTGTCAGCAAAATCAAAGGCCGAAATGTTTTCGCCGCAAATAGCAATCAATTCAAAGCGCCAGTTTCCATCGCTTGACACGGCTACAACTACCGAAAATAAAGACATCAAGCTATCTTACGGATTAGGCTGGGGATTGTTTACCTCTCCGTATGGAAAGGCATTTTTTAAAGAGGGCCATGGCGATGGCTGGGTGCACTATGTAATAGGTTTCCCCGATAAAAAAATTGCGCTGTTAATTATGTGTAACGATGCAAACGGCGAAAGTATTTTTAAAGAACTGGTAGAAAAAACAACCGGTGTTGCCCTCCCCTGGTACTGGGAAGGCTATACCCCCTACCGCGAAAATGTAAAACTATCTGCAACGGAACTACAACAATTTACCGGCGAATATGATGGTAAGTTAAAAGCAATTATTACGATAGTAAACGGAAAGCTAAAAGTAGAATCGCCAACTGTAAATTTGCCTAAGACAAATTTGTATGCGTCCAATAATCATCATTTTTTCCTGAAAGTGATGGATACAGATATTGATTTTATTAAAGGCCCTGATGGTAATATTGTAAAGGCAGTGTTAAACGATGAGGGCGAGCATTATGAGCTTGCCAAGGTGAAGTGATGTTGACCATCACTTCATCAACCGCTTTGAAATAACATCTTCCAGTTCGGAAAGCTTGTCCTGACTAATGTTATCGTTTACGATAATAATAATGCCAGCTTTATGTCCGGGGTAAAAAGTGCAGAGGGTATTAAAGCCAATGCCGGTATGGCCGGCGTGGAAATAATACCGGTCGCCATTATCGTCCTTGTCAAACATCCAGTTAAGACCCAGGCCGAAACCTTTCGAATCGCCCCAGGTTTGCTGATGCGATAACCGTATAGCCGGATCTTGCTCGTCGAGGTTGGCTTTTATATATTTCAGCATATCGGCCATAGTCGAATTCATGCTGGGTCCACCGTAAAACAGCATCGTATTAATATAGGGTTTTTGCGCATCAGCTTGATCATACCATACACGGGGCTGGCCATCGGCCCCATATCCCTGGGCAAAACGCGGTAACTGTTCTACTGTTATTTGCGTGCTTGTATCAAACATACCCAGTTTTGTTTTTAAGTAACCCGTCACCAATTGTTCATAGGGCTGGTGGTAAATATGTTCCAAAACTAAAATCAACACCATCATTGCGTTACCATTATACCGGTATTTAGTGCCAGGAATGGTGTCAACTTTAAAATGGTGCATATCTTTTAATAGACTGTCCTGGTTATATTTCGTCAGCAAATGCAGTTGAGCGGTTAAAGATAATTTCTTCAGACTGTCCATTACACCGTTTCCCGCCGAGCCGGGCAAACCCGATGTATGGTTAGCCAAATCGACCAGCGTTACCGGATGCCCGTCAAACTGGAGATTTTGATAGCTGCCGGGCAAAAATTTGCGGATATCATCAGTTAAGTTGGCTTTTCCTTCTATTACCGCTTCGGCCAACATAATACCAACGAATGTTTTAGCAACCGAACCGAGATTATAAATGTTACCGGCTTTCGGCAATTGGCCGGTACCTTTTTTTATCTCACCGTAATTATAAGTATAACTGCGGCCATTGTCATAAACGCCAATAGACAACCCTATTGTACCTGCATTACCCATATAAGCAGCCGCACCGTTTTGCACTGCTGAATCAATCGAACTTTTTAAAGGATTATCCGTTAAGAGCACAGCTTTATCCTGTGCGAACGAGCTTAAAGTGAGTAGAAGAAAGCATGGTATCAGGTAATTTTTATTAGTTAAAGACGTAGCCATATCTGTTTTACCAATATGACAGTTGCAGTAATGATAAGTTACAGGCAAACGGATAGGTTTTTATACTTCTGGTGTTTATTGCGTGACGCTCAAATTTGCAAAATCCCCGCTTACTCCCGGCGAATAGTCCCACAAAGCTATCCTGCCCTCCTCCAGGCTGTTTAGTTTTTTTACCTGCATCGATGCGGTTGCCGAATGGTTGATATAAACAGTGATCCAGCTGTCTTTTACTACAATAGTGGCATGGAACCACTCGTTGGCTACGGGCGCTGGGGTTGCCTTATGTTCGTACACACCGGGATGCGCTTTACGCAGTACATCATAATCATATCCCGGGCTGCTCACATATTGCACCGACCAATTCCTGGTAGCAGTATCCGCACTGTGAAACCTGAATGGCCGGAAAAACACCAATTCGTAGTTTGCCGTGTCCTTGGCATGAAATGCGATACCGAGGAAACTCTTAAGGAATACGTCTTTTCCGCGCAAATCAACATCAATCGTACCTTCTTTAAAATTAACGCCGGTTAGCCAAACAAACCCGTTTGTAGTAATTGCGCCTTTTTTAGCGGTGTCTGAAACTACAGTTTGATGTGCATTGCTGGTATCCAGTTTGTTTGCTTTTAATAACTTAGCCAGGTTATAATTGGTAGTATGCTGGCCATAAGCAGAAGAAGAGGCGAATATTACAAACAGGCTCAGTAATGCAATAATACTTTTATTAAACATAATGCTTTTGTTTTAATTAGACCAAAGATGCTGATTGATTTGGATAAGTAATGTTTCAAAACTGTTTCAATTGTGTTCAATCCACATCAAAAAAACGGTGATAGCATTGATTATTCCATCGGCTTTAGCCAAATTTACCCTTTAATCAATTGTTTCCTGGTAAAATGACTGAACCTATTAAACTACAAGATATCAGCATCCGCACTGAACTCCAATCCGGCGACATAGGGTATGTAATTCACCTCCACGGCCGCCTCTATAAAAAGGAGTATGATTATGGTTTGATATTTGAAGATTATGTGGCTATTGCCGTCAGCGAGTTTTATAAAAATTATGACTCGGCAAAAGACTGTGTTTGGATAGCGGAATACAACGGAACGATGGTCGGGTTTTTAGCACTGATGCATCGCGGAGCAGACAGCGCCCAGTTACGCTTTTTTATTTTAGAACCCTTTTGCCGCGGTATGGGCCTGGCTAAAAAAATGACAGGGCTGCTTATGGAATTTCTTAAAGCGACGAAATATAAACATTGCTATCTATGGACAAGCAATGAACAATTGGAGGCAGCCGCACTATACAGCAAACTCGGCTTCAGGCTAACAGAAGAAAAAGACTCATTTGCTTTTGGGAAATTGCTGAGGGAACAACGGTATGACCTCGATGTGGAGGGCGCTGATTTGCCTTAAATAATCAATGGTATGATGATCACACCTCTTGAAATTTACATCAAATTTATCTCTTAGTTGCTCCCCTTTTCTAATATCGATTTTATCTTTCTCAAATCGCGCTGATTTGTGTACCGGATCATAGCCGATACGATACGGGTCACTATTGCCGGCAAACTACCGGCTTCTCTGCTACTGCAAAGGGCTAATCTCGTGGCCACAGCCCCAATTGCAGCCCAGGTATAAGTGTCCTTTACCAGAGAGCTCCCCTCGCCTCTTTGCATAACCAGTCTTTCTGTCGGCAGGTACGATAGTACCTTATAATTATAGGCAATTTTCTGTCGCCTGAAACTTGAAAAAAAAGTAAATTCGGAACCAGCCTTTAACGGTTTTTCTGTTTGCCATTTCACGGATAGAATTTTGTACGACCACTCGGGTACATTATCCGGGTTGGCAACATACCCGGCTACCAGTTTAAGGGGCTTGTTAATTTCTATTTCAGTTAAAACCTCTGTCATTTGTACAATATCAGTAAAAACTATTAATTTTAAAAATAACGGCAGGCCCGGACAGAAAGATCCTGAAGTAAATTGACACGACATGTACCCTCAGCTATTAAAACATATTAAAAGATACGTACAACTAACCCCTGATGAAGAAACACTGCTTTGCGAAAAACTGGAATTTAAAAAATTTAAGCGCCGGGAGTTTCTGCTTGAGCCGGGTAAACTTTGCCAGGGAAATTATTTTATACTAAAAGGCTGCGTACGCCAATATTTCGTGAACAATAAACTCAACGAACAGATCATACAATTCGGACTGGAAAGTTGGTGGGTTGCCGACCAGGACAGTTTATTAAATAAACAACCATCTACCTGCTATATACAAGCAGTTGAAGCAACCGAGCTACTGGTATTAAATGAAAAAATAAGACAGTCATTATTTGAAGAAATCCCGACTCTCGAAAGTTATTTCCGGATAATGATGCAAAAAGCCTTCGTAGCATCGCAACGGCGGATAGGTTTTATTTTCAACCAGACGGAAGAAGAACGTTATCGCCATTTCGCATCACAATTCCCCGATTTTTTACAGCGGGTACCGCAATACATGCTGGCCTCTTATCTCGGCTTTACGCCGCAGTTCTTGAGCCGGTTGAGGGGGAAGAGGGAGTCCGGAAAGTCGGAAAAGTCCGGAAAGTAAAAAAGGTATCACTTTAGTTTCAGACTTAGAACCTTTAAACCAGCCGCAGCTTCTTTCCTGACTTTTCGGACTCTCCCATTTCTTAACTACAGTTCATTTTTTTACGGGTATCCAATGCGCAACTTTGCTTTATCAAAATTTAATAAAATGAGCAACAGAATTAAAATTAACCAGGCTGATCCGGCAGCATACAAGGCAATGCTTGCTATGGAACATTATGTTGAAAGCACAGGTTTAACCGTTCGTCATAAAGATTTAATCAGGGTAAGGGCATCACAAATTAATGGCTGTAGTTATTGTAACGACATGCATACCCGCGAAGCGCGTGAACATGGCGAAACTGAACAGCGGTTATACAGTCTTACTTCATGGCGCGAAACACCTTTTTTTGATGATCAGGAACGGGCCGTGCTGACCCTTACAGAAGAGGTAACATTGATTAGCGGCAAAGTATCCGACGAAACTTATAACAAGGCGGCCGCCTTGTTCAACGAAACCTACCTGGCCCAATTGATAATGGCCATCATCACCATTAACGCGTGGAATCGTATCGGCGTTGCCACCAAACTGGAGCCGACGGCTGAGTTGGTTTAAGTATTTTACCGTACAACTGGAAAGACTTACGAAGTTTTGAACACTTCGTAAGTCTGGTCTGGGTATATCAATCAGGATACGGCATCACAAATGTGCGCCTAACCCTTTCGGATGTATTTAAATAGTATGTCCATAATACAGCTAATACAATTCCCTGGATAACCCGTGTCATTTCTCCGTCAACTACCTTCCCATCAATAACTGCGTTGAAAATGCAATCAATTAGCAGGAAGCTTACCAGCACTAAGTAATAGCCCTTTACATAATGCGGGGCAATATCGCGTTTCATAACAACCAGCAGCAGGCAAAATACCGAAATGCACATCAGCGCAAAATAACCAGCAACATCAAATATTAATAATGCCCTGTGTATCACGCTAAGCGTACCTGTAGTGTATAAATCCCATTTACTGGTACTAAAAAGGCCCTGATCATGTAAATTGTACAACATCCTCAATGGGGATGCAACAAGTGTAATAACTAAAACGATAAGCCATCCGCCCAGTGCCATTGGGTAGCGGTTCGTTTTAAATTCATCCGGATCAATGGTCTCTGTTTTATAAATTTTTAACCCCAAATAAGCAGCTATGCAGCACACAATAAGGCTCACAATAACCATTATTGCATTTAATTTAAATGGCTCTTTCTTAATATCGGGGATATAAAAAAAACTGTATCCCAGCTGGTCATCCTTCAAATTCTTAATATCCTGCTTAAATTCGCTTAGCTTATCCAGCGGTATATAATCTTTTAAATAGGTAAACTGATAGTGTAACGAAAGCCAACCATTTTTAACGGTGCGGTTGTTGCTAAAATGGTACGCATCCCGGTTAAGGGTATAATGGGCACTGTCAATATCCCAGCCGCCCGGCATAAAAATATTAACTGTTAGGTCATAAGCGTATGGATAGTTTACCGAAACAGGGGTATTAATTTGTCCGTTTATTTGCGGCAGCTGATACGATATATCATCGGCATAAAAATCAGCATCATATTTTCCGCTTACACTGTCCTTTTTAAAAAAATTAGTGATCTTGTAGTTTTCTATGATGGTCAATTCATTTTTGTCCCGGTCGTCCTTCACTATAAGGGAATCAGCTTTTTCAATTTTGCTGAAGGTTTTTGAGTAAAAGTCCAGATAGCCTTTTTCTATTTCGGCAATGCCTTTTGAGGCCAGGTGATCGCGCTGGTAATCGGCCTGGTCTAAGGTATAGGTGGTTGTCACCTTAAATTTAACAGGCTCGTGCTCGTCTTTAATATTATACTTTTCTTCGGCTATAACTTTGCCGGTTTTGGTCTCCTTAATTTTTGTTAAACCGGTATTGCCCGGTTTAATAATAAGAGCTACTTTGTATGGCGGGAAATAAAGATCGGTACCCTTGCCTCCCTGATATGCAATGGTTGCATCAATCCACACCTGTTTATTGTTAACCATGGCTACTACCACCGCATGATCAAACAAAACAGGCGACGGCCAGTAGTCCTCAATTTTGTCCTGTAAGTCGGTATTCACCAAAACCAGGTGAGCCTCAATGCCACCGGCGTTTAAAATAGACGCCAGTAGTAATGATTTATCTTTACAATCGCCATATCGTTGTTTAAATACGTTCTCGGGCAGGTTTGCTTTGTGCGAGTACTCTCCGGTTTCAATACCCATATAACGCACTTCGTCCTGCACCAGTGTTACAGCCAACCGGAAATATTTTCCCTTGTCGTTACCCGCCTGTTGTTTTAAACGGGCTATAGTATCGGCCAATTCGCCTTTGAACGTCGTTTGCAGCGGGTTAATGCCAAGTCCCCAGTTAACTACGTCGGTCCAGGTATTAAATTCGCTAATCTGTACGCGGGCATAGTCATTTATCCATTTAGGCTGTAGTTTATTGGAGGTTATGCCGGGTAGGTTAAAATCCTCCCATTCGTACCGGGTAAAGCCTCCTGCTGTACTTATCCTGGGTTGCGATTTCAGGTTAAACGATTTGATATTCATTTTACGGCCCGACGGGTAGAGCAGCGTACTATATTGATGCATCATTGGCCCCCCACCTTGCAGGTAAATACTACGACAAAACCGATGATTAAAAATAGGATTGCTCCCGGTAATGGTGTAGCTGTATTCTATTTTGTCGCCCTTGCGGATATCCGGCAGAATATATTTTGCTGAATAAGTGCCATCGTAAATAAATTTTTCCAGTTCATCTTCCTGTGCCAGCATTTTAAATTTGGATACATCAAGGCGTATTTGTGGCTTGTTATTGCGCCACACAATAATCTCGTGAAAGTCGAGCCGCTGGTACGATGGATCAAAACTTGCTGATATTTCAGAATTATCCTGTACGCCGGCTTCGGATACGATGACCGTGATAAAGTGATTATAGGTAGCTTCTTTCTCTACATTTACCTGCTCTTCAATCAATTCGTCGTAAGCGCCGTCGCGGACGTCGCGGGCGGCAGGCCCCTTGTTATAAGGCTTATAGGCACTGAGCCAATTGGGTTTGGGGCTAATGTGCACAACAGGGATTGCAGCATTTACAGCTGTAAAAGTAAAAACGAGGATAAGGTTAAAAACCAAAACCGGCAGGCGGGGAATTCTATTTAACATTTGGCTGTTAAAATAGGAAAAGAAGATGAATTTATAAAACAGTCAATAAATTTTAATCTATTCGAAAAAACATTTTATTATTTGCCTTTTTACGCTATCTTTGCAGCCTCTTAAAAAACAAAAACGCGGAAGTGGCGTAATTGGTAGCCGCACCAGACTTAGGATCTGGCG
>JABDBM010000102.1 GCA_013288685.1 Bacteroidota bacterium
GTAGTAGCGATTGGCTTTGACGATTTTTTTGAGCCAAATGCCTTTTTGTTTTAGTTGCGCTGCTGGTAATGGTTTGAAAGGCGACGGGGCTTCTGCCGGCGCACTTGTTTCCAGCCTTAAACAGGATATGATTGCAATCCTGATGAAGATTACTGCTAAGAGAAGAATCAAAGGATAATAAGCATGTATGCCCATCTGGTGATGGTAAAAAAGATAATCGATGGCGGTGAAGGGTATCCACAATAACCAAACCAGGCCGAAACCCGTTAGTAACCGGTGCAGCCACCGCAATTGGTAACGGTACCTGTCATTCCCATTAAATTTTAATCGCTGATAAAAGTTTTGCACCAGCCTGTGGGATAGGTACAGGTAAATGACGACCGAAATAAACGTCGATAAATTCACTATAGGACTTAACTGCTGATAGGCCTGCGTGCTATAGGTAGCCGCGCCGGTGCTTATACTCTCCCTCATCTGCAATAGCAGCGGTCCCTGTTCAAGCAACAAAGGGCTAAAATGCAACAGGTCCTTCCAGCGGAAGCTATACTCGGGTCGTGTAATTTTAAGCACGTAAAAATAGATCAGCGGGCCAAGCGCCAGCGAAAACTGCAGCGGCAGCCAACCCCATCGGGGAAACAGGGCCCCCAAGTGCATGTCAATGCCTAACACCCAGGCCATCCGCAAAACGATGGTCGCCAGGGCCAGCGCCAGAAATCGATTTGCGGCAAGATTGGTTCTTTTTGTAAACCACAACTGCAGGGTAAAAGCGAGCCCGATAAATATCGTTCCAAGGAAGAGCAGATCAAAGGGGGTGATATGGAAAGTGTATGTATTCAATTCGTTTTGCTGCGCCAGTCGCCGTTCAGGTTACTAACTTGTGGAAATATAGCAAATAGTGATTTGTTTACTTTGTTTTTTGTAACAAAAGCAAAAAACGCATTCCGTATATCACCACGGAACGCTTTATGTTAGTTGATTAGAGATTGGAGGTTAGAGATTAGTTTAACTAACCTCTGGTCTCCGATCTCCTATCACTCGGAACGAAGACTTTTCACCGGATTAGCCAGCGCCGCTTTCATGGCCCTGTACCCTACGCTTGTCCAGGCAATTATCACCGATGCTAATATCGCCATGATAAATATACCTGGCCCAATAGTTATTTTATAAGTAAAATCCTGTAGCCATTGATCCATAAAATAATAACCTGTTGGGGCCGATATAGCAAATGCAATGACAATAAGTATGGTAAATTCTTTGGAAAACAAGTATACGATATTGCCCACCGAGGCACCTAAGGTTTTGCGTATGCCTACTTCTTTAGTGCGCTGTACGGCCATAAACGATACAAGCCCGTATAAGCCCAGGCACGAAATAAATATCGCTATGCTTGCAAATATTTTATAAAGCGAAGATAATTCCTCATTGCTTTTATAAAAATCCGCTATGGTTTTATCGAGGAATTGATATTCGTACACACCTTGTGGATAGGTTTTGTTCCACGCTTGTTCAATGTTCGTTAGCGTTTGGTGTACGTTTTGGGGTTGTATTTTGATGTTTAATTTCGAATAAAATGCTTTCCACGGTGCCATCAACACCGGCGGAATGGCACCTTTTAACGAGCCTACATTAAAATCCTTCACTACCCCGGTTATCTGCGCCTTATTGTTTTTGCTCCATACCACTATGTATTTGCCTATTGCTTGCTTTGGGTCGGTGATGCCTAATTTATGTATAAGTGTTTCGTTCACCACATAGCCCGATATGGTGTCGGTGTTTCTATAAGGCCTACCGGCTAAAAACTGGATATCATATAATTTAAAAAATTCCGGATCGGCCCATTTCAAGGTCGCACCAAAATCAACCGCTTTGGGCGAATTGTTGAAATTAAAATCGCTGTTCCAGCCGTTATTATCGGCCGGGCCATATAAACTGAGGCTCACATCTTTAATGCCGGATTGTTGCAAAAGCTGATCTTTAAGGGAGTTTACTCTGGCGCGACTGATGCTATCGCCTGGGAAAGGCACCGTAATTACGGCATCCTTATTAAACCCAAGCTGTTTATTTTTAAAGTAATCCATTTGGTTAATCAATACCAACGTGCCGATCACCAAAAACTGCGCAATGCAAAATTGCACAGCTACCAAAATGCTGCGCAATGATACCCTGCTGGAACGCCCTGCCTGTATCTTGTTTTTCAATGCTTCCATCGGGTTAAACCCTGATAGCACCAGGGCCGGGTAAAATCCTGCCAAAAAAGTAACGCCAATAACCACTCCAACTAAAAACAAAAGCACCGTTGGGTTAAAAAATAAAACCCCTGCTCATTCGTATCTCCAGCAGGGTATTTAACATGGGCAACGTGATGAATGCAATTGCCGACGCCAATACAATGGCAACTGAAGTGATAATTAACGTTTCGCAAATAAACTGCAGCATCAACTGGTACCGATTGCTCCCTAAAACCTTACGGATACCCACCTCCTTCGAACGGTTTACGGCCTGGGCAGTGGCAAGGTTAATAAAGTTAACGCAGGCTATAATTAGTAAAAACAGACCGATTAAACTGATAACATTAAGCAAATCTTTACTAAACGGATGGCCGCCGTAAACATCCACTTTGGTATTGTAATGCATATCCTTCAAAGCCTGTAATTGCAGTGAGCTGGTTTTATTATACGGCGGCGGGATGCGCTTCATAGCAAAAGCAACCAAATTAGCATCAAACTGCTTAACGGTCATGTTGTTGGGCAAAATGATATAGGTATGCTTATCGCTTGATACACTTATCCAATCCTGTGAATTGCCGTTCAAATCGCCGCCTTTGTTTACCAGCGTAACCCAGCTCATCACCAAACGGATGGGGAAATCGGTATTGGCAGGTGTGTTTTCAATAATCCCGGTAACTTTAAAATCGCGTTTGTTTTCGTACCGTACGGTTTTGCCAATTGCAGTATGCCAATCGCCAAAAAACCTATCGGCCTCGTTGCGCGATAGTATCATAGTGTTAGGCTCGGCCAAAGCCGTTTTCTTGTCACCGGCCAGCCATGCAAAATCAAATATTTCAAAAAAGTGTGGGTCGGCGTAGTAGGCCGAATCTTCTTTAAATTTTTTAAATGAGCCTGCATTATTTGCACTACCCACCGAGTAATGCGAACCATCGTTCAGCATAATGGAGGCCACATTTTTCAACTGCGGAAATTCGCTTCTTAATCCATCGGCCATTGGAAACTGCGTACCGCTGCCAAGGGTTACGCCATCGGGTCCGTGCGATACCGAAACTACCCGATAAATATGATCCTTATTGGTGTGGAAGTTATCGAAACTGGTTTCGTACTGTACCACCAAAAAAATGAGCAGGCAAGCTGCAATGCCAATGGCCAAACCGGTAATATTAATAGCAGCATAACTTTTATTGCGCTTAAGGCTGCGCCAGGCTGTTTTAAAATAATTCTTAAACATAATGTTGCGGTTTAATTTCTGATGAGACCACTTCTGTGTGGTATCGTGGTTCGAAATTACCGCCGCTAACCTGTAGCGGAGTCCCGGTTTATAAACTGGGAACTCTTTTTTTAAGTCGTTTTTATATTCCGCCGGGCTTTTGCCGGTCATTCCTTTAAAAATACGGTTGAACGCACTTTTTGAATTGAAGCCGGAATCGTAGGCAATGCCCAGCAAGGTTATATGGTCAAATGCAGGGTCAAGCATTTTTTGAATAACGTCCGAAACGCGATATTCACTGATGAACTCATGGAAGTTTTTTTTTGAGCACCGTATTGATGATCCGTGATAATTCATGAGGGGTAAGGCCAAGCTTTTCGGCAAGCGTATTTAAACTGACTTCCGGGTCCTCGTAATACCGGTTGCTCTTCATGGCCTTCTTCAGCCAGGCACCTTTTTGCTTCAACTGTTGGGGCAGCAATGGTTCGGGAAATAGACGCGCCCCGGCCGGCACATCAGCAACCGCGCTTAGATGAACTGCTGCCGCCATCCAAATGATCATTGCTGCAAAAAGCAAATGAAAGGGATAATAAGCGTGTATACCTAAACGGTGATGAAAAAGGAACTCATCGGTAATTGTAAAAAGTGCCCACAATAGGTATAAAAGACCGAAACCCATTAGCAGGTTATGCAGCCATCGCAATTCTGACCGGTAACGGTCACCGCCATTAAATTTAAATCCCCGATAATAGCGCTCTATCTGCCAGTGTGACAAGTACAGGTAGGTAATTACCGAAATAAACGCCAACAACTGCAATATTGGATTCAATTGATGAAAAGTCAGCGTGTTATAAGCAGGTACGTTAGTTTTTATACTATCCCTAACTGCTAACGCATGGGCGCCCAATTCCAGCAACAGCGGACTGAAATGCAGTATATCCTTTGTTCGGAATTCATACTCCGGCCAGGTCAATTTAAGCACATAAAAAAAGACCATAGGACCAAGCGCCAGTGAAAATTGCAGTGGCAACCGGCTCCAAAAAGGAAAGTATACGGCCAACCCAACATCAATTGCCAATATCCGGACTGTAGATAAAACTACAACAAGCAATAAAACGGCCATAAACCGGTTTGCTGATTGGGTGTTCTGCCGGGTGAACCATAACAGAAAGACAAAAGTCAGCCCGATAAATATCGTTCCCAGGAAAGCGAGGTCGTAGGGGGTTATATGAAAAGTGTACGTATTCAATTCGTTTTATTACTTCAATCGCTGTTCCAGCTTGCTAATATACTGACATATAACGTATAGCGTTTTACTTGTTGCGATTTTTGTAACAAAACCGAACATTGGGGCGCTCGGTTTTGAACGGCAGGTCAGGAGCCCAGATTGAAATACGGTCATTTCTTTATCTTGGTTCCTGACTCTTAATTCCTGGTTCTTATTCACTTCGCAAACTGTTCACCGGGTTGGCCATCGCCGCTTTTATGGCCTGAAAACTTACCGTAACAAGGGCGATGAGTATGGCAGCCATTCCGGATAATAAGAATGTCCACGGGCTGATATTGATACGATAAGCAAAATCCTGCAGCCACTCGTGCATAAAGTAGTAAGCAATTGGTGATGCAATACCTATTGAAATGATGATCAGTACTAAAAAATCTTTGCTTAACATGGATACTATGCGCGCAACGCTGGCACCCAAAACTTTGCGTATGCCTATCTCTTTCATGCGTTGCCGGGCTGTGAATGTGTCCAGGCCGAATAATCCCATACATGAAATAAATATAGCAATCAGCATTGCGGTGTTCATTAATTGGGCGGTCTTCTGTTCTTTATCATAAAAACCGGCGATGGTTTGGTCAAAAAACGCATATTCAAATTTGTCATTCGGATATACCTTTTTCCACGCGCTTTCTATCT
This sequence comes from Bacteroidota bacterium, assembly GCA_013288685.1. Taxonomy (GTDB): domain Bacteria; phylum Bacteroidota; class Bacteroidia; order Sphingobacteriales; family Sphingobacteriaceae; genus Mucilaginibacter. Next base: position 5,360 of record JABDBM010000102.1, read on the forward strand.
GCGCTATTGTCGCTTTAAAATCGCTAACTCCTTTACCCGTGGCTAACTTTATGCTAACCGCCCTTTCTCTTCCCTTGATCGAACACATAAAAAACGGCGTTATATCCTCGTGCAATGATTTTGAATTGAAATCCTTTATTACACCAACTATTTGCCTTTTTGAATCAGACATGCCTATTTCCACCGATTTGCCAACGGCATCTGCCGGCTTTTTGAATCCGAGCGCTTTAGCACACGTTTCATTAACCAGGTACTCTTTTAATGTATCAGAATGTGAAAGGTTACGTCCTGCTACAATTTTTAAACCAAACAGTGGTACATAATTTTCATCGCAAAAATCAAATGACCCATCTATTTTAGCTCCGCCGGCGCCTTTGTAATCAATAATAGTTCCCCCATGCCTTTGTGCCGCAGGGGTTTGCTGGTGCCTGCTCACCATTTTTACATTTGGTAATTCCCTTACCTTATCACAAAAAACATTGAGCTGATCTACCGTATTATTCCAATCAGTATGTACGGTAACGATAGCGTCTTTGTCAAAACCCATGTCTTTATGTAAAACAAAATGCACCTGGTCGGCCACCACCAGTGTGCCTGCAATAAACACCAAAGACACTGTGAATTGGAACACGATCAGCGTTTTCCGCAGATAACCTCCATGATTTGATTGGGCCGAACCTTGACCTTTTAAACTTAATGCAGGTAAATACGATGATAAAACCCGGGCCGGATAATAACCCGCAAGAAGGGAGGTGACTATAAGTATCGCAGCCAAAAACACCAGCACCGGCAAACTGAATAAATTTAAGGCCACGCCCTGGGGTATAAAAGAATGAAAGATTGAAATGATAGGGCTAACTGCTACCACAGCTATAATCAAAGCCGCACCGGTTACCATAAAGGTTTCAACTAAAAACTGGATGGTTAAATTGGCTTTAGTACTGCCAATTACTTTACGCACCCCAACCTCTTTTGCCCGGCGCATCGACTGGGCCGTGGAAAGATTGACAAAGTTAATTGCAGCTATCAGTAATATAAAAACTGCGATTGCCATTAAACCATAGAGCGTGGGCAAATGCGCCTGCCTTGAGTAGGAGTCCTGGTAATGATTGTTAAAGTGTACATCGGACAAGGGCTGCAGCATTAACTGGACTTTCGATCCATTTTCCACCCTGATATGCGCTTTAACAAATTGCGGAAATTGTTTTTCAACCTGTGCCCGTGTAACCCCATTTGCCAACTTTACATACCCTTGTGAGTCAGAGTCCCACATCCTCCAGCTTTGCAAATCGATATCTTTTTTCAGAAAACTATGCTGTACTGTGGCAAACGAAATAAAATCTTTAAAACCAAAATCGGTATGCTTCTCCCAGTCTTCCACAATGCCCGATACCGTAAGCCGTAAAGAGTCGTTGTAAATAACCTCTTTACCCATAATATTTTGTAATGGCTCCGCACCAAAGTATTTGTGTGCTTCCTGTTCAGAAAGCACTACTTTAGACGGCTCGTTTAAAGCGGTCGACGAATCGCCCTTAAGCCACTTGTATTTGAATATCCTGAAATACTGCGGTTCCACTACTACAACGGACGCGGGTTCTTCACCTTCGCGGAGTGCGTCAAATTTTTTGGCGGTGTTGTTGGCCCCAGGTATCTTAACTTTCGGGAAATAAGTATAAAACCCTGCTGTCGTTTCCAAGCCACTCAGTTCGTTTCGCAGGGCCATGGGAAGTGGAACTATTCCGGAAGCGCCATCATTCTTGTTTCCTTGCGGATCCTGTATTGATGTAGTGATCCTGTATATACGATCCTTATCCTTATGAAAGGTATCGTAGCTTAGTTCAAAGCTGGTGATCAGGTAAATAATTAAACAGGCGCAAACGCCAAGCGACAAGCCGACAACATTAATGGCTGTATATACTTTGTTCCTGGCGATACTGCGCCAGGCGATTTTTAAATAATTTTTAAACATATAATTGCGGTTTAATTTCATATCAGTCCACTTCGGCGTGGATTTATGATACGAAATTACCGTCGCAAACCGGGCATCGCTGCCTAACTTATAAGGTGGGCAATCTTTTTTGAGCTCATTTTTATATTCCATCGGGCTTTTTCCGGTCAGGTTCTTAAAAATGCGGGTAAACGTACTTTGAGAGTTAAAACCCGACTCCAATGCAATACCCAGCAGCGTGATATGGTCATAAGCAGGGTCCTGCATTTTTCGGATTACGTCTGTAACGCGGTATTCATTGATGAAATCATAAAAGTTTTTTTTAAGTACGGTGTTGATGATCCGGGATAATTCATGGGTGGTTAGCTCAAGCTTTTCGGCAAGAGACACTAAACTTAGTTCCGGGTCCAGGTAATAGCGGTTGGCTTTGACCACTTTTTTTAACCAGCTACCTTTTTCTTTCAGTTCCGCTGGGGGTAATGGTTTGAAAGACGAAAGAGCATCGGCAGGCATGCTTGCTTCCGTTCTTAAATGGGACACGGCTGCAATCCTGATAAATATTACCGCCAGCAGAAGAATCAAAGGATGATAAGCATGAATGCCCAGTTGATAATTGTAAAAAAAATAATCGACCGCTGTAAAGGGGATCCACAACAGCCACACCAGGCCAAAACCCGTCAGTAACCGGTGCAGCCACCGAAATTCATAATGGTACCTGTCATTTGCATTAAATTTTAACTGCTGATAAAAATCCCGTATCAGCCTATGTGACAGGTACAAATAAACGGTGACCGAAATAAATGCTAACAAATTTATTACAATGCTTAACCGCACAAAAATTAGCGTATCGTAAGTCGCTGCGCCAGTGCTTATGCTTTCCTTAATCTCCAATACCATAACACCCCACTGTAGCAGCAAGGGACTGAAATGAAACAGATCTTTCCAACGAAATTTATATTCTGGCCGGGTCAATTTAACCACATAAAAATAGATCAACGGGCCAGGCGTCAGCGAAAATTGCAGCGGCAAACAGCTCCAATGCGGGAAATAAGTACCCAGCCTGATGTCAATACCCAATATCCAGCCCGCCTGCAAAACAACGGTTGCCAGGGCCAGGCTAAGAAACCGGTTTGCCGGCTGGTTTATTCTTTTGGTGAACCACAGGAGCCAGGCAAACATAAGCCCGATGAATATCGTTCCCAGGAAACCGAGGTCATAAGGGGTGATATGGAAAGTGTATGTATTCAATTCGTTTTATTGTTTCAATCGCTATTCCAAATTACTAACTTACTGACAGATACAAAATTATACAATATTTAAAATGCCTATTGTAACAAAACCGAACATCATGCTGTTCGGTTTTGAATTGCCGGATATAAAAAATGTGTTCTATATCTCAGCCTGGAACGCACCAATTTATGTTTTCAACCAAAGCCCGAATCAAATGTTCGATCCGGGTTCTTTATCACCATATTCAGCAATCCGCTATTCGCTTCTTAAACTTTTCACCGGGTTAGCTAATGCTGCCCTCACGGCCTGGAAGCTCAGTGTAATAAACGCAACTATCAGCATTAAAAAAGCAGCAGCGCCAAAAATCCACCAGCTAATGGAAGTGCGGTATGCAAAATTTTGAAGCCATTGGTTCATCCCTATCCATGCCAGCGGCACTGTGATGACAAAAGCAATCGCTACCAGCCGCAAAAAGTCTTTGGAGATTAATGCAATGATTTGTGAAACCGTTGCGCCCAACACCTTTCGTACCCCAATTTCCTTAGTACGCTGCGTGGTGGTAAAGATAACCAGGCCCAACAATCCAAGACAGCTTATAAACACCGAGAGCGCGGTTGCCCAATTCAGCAGGCTCGCAGTGTTTTGTTCCTGCTGGTAATATTTAGCAATGTCCTCATCAAAGAAACCGTTATAAGTATCGTTATCGGGGTAAACATCCTTAAATGCTTTCTTTGTTTTTGCCAGGGCGGTTTGCCAGCTGCTTCCATTTTCATTTTTGGGTTGCAGCAACAGGTTCACCAAACTCTCGTTGCGGGAATCGCTTGCTATCACTAAGGGCCCTATGGGTTCGTGCAACGACTTTTGGTTAAAGTCCTTCACTACCCCGCAAACCGTAACCAATTTCACGTCTTCCCAATTGATGGTTTTGCCAATAACATCATGCGGATTTTGAAAGCCGAGCACATGCAGGTAGGTTTCATTTATCAATATACCTTTTTTGATATTGGCTGAAGAAAGGTTATTGCCTGCCAGTATTTTAATGCCGTATAGTTTCACATAATTGGTATCGGCATATCGCAAAACAACTACGGTGCGAAGGTCTTTTTTGCCGTCCTTATATTCCATTTCGTAATTATAGCCGTTATAGGTTGATGGCGGATCGCTGCTCAAACTGATCGTGGCTATTTCGGGAATACCGCGAAGCGTGTTCATTAGTGCGGCCTGCCGGGCTTTCGACGTATCTGCATTATACAGCCCAAAATAAACAATGGCATCTTTTTTAAAGCCCATATCCTTATGCAACGAATAGCTGATTTGCTTACCAACTAAAATAGTTGCCATGATAAAAAACTGCGCTATGGCAAATTGCGATACCGTTAAGGTTTTGCGCAACAATGCTTTAACTGTGCCTCCGGAACCCGTGGTTATTTGATTTTTTAAAACAGCCACCGGTTTGTACGATGATAAAACCAGTGCGGGATAAAAACCTGATAACAGCGTTACAATGATAACAAGGATGAGCAAAAACACCAGGATGCCCGGTTGTTGCAGTATGTTAAATTTAACAGCTTCGGGCACAAAGCCCAAAAAGGCTCTTAATATAACCGGCGTAAGTGCAACAGAAAGCGCGGTGGCTATAAAGGTAAGTAAAAACGATTCGCTTAAAAACTGGGTGATCAGCTGTTTTTTTGAGCCGCCTATTGTTTTTCGGATCCCAATTTCTTTTGCCCGCTGTGTAGCCTGGGCCGTAGTTAGGTTGATAAAATTAATGCAGCCCAACAAAAGCAAAAACGCGGCGACAGCCAGCAAGCCCCACAATACCGTAGAACTTGCCTGCGGTACCGAATAAGTACTGTAGCTGCCGTTAAAATGAATATCGCTTAATGGTTGTAATACGTAATTGAGTTCGTAATTATCGCCTGGCTTTTTGGGACTATGGCGAAAATAAAGCGCTGTAATTTGCTTTTGAAGTTTTTGTGGCGACGCGCCTTCATTAAGCTTTACCAACAACTGTGATGCCCCGTTGGTGGTCGACCAGTCGTTATAATAAGAAGGGCGAAGCTTGACCGTTTCGATTGTTGATTTTGAAACAAATACTTTAAATGTGAAATCGGTATTGGCCTTTATATCTTCAACTACGCCGGTAACGGTTACAGCTACCGTATCGTTCAAATAAAACCGTTTCCCTACTATCTGCGCCGGTTGCTGGTTGGGGAAATATAAAGCGGCCGCAGATGCTGTTAATACGGTTTGATAAGGTTGTTGCAAGGATGTTTTTGCGGAACCGGCCAGCCAATCATAACCTATCAAATCAAAGTAATTTTTATCGGCATAAACAAAGCTGCCCTGGTTTTTAAAAACGGCGGGCTGTGTAGGGTTTGTTGTGGGGATGGAAACTTTTGGGTTATTATTAAATTTGAAAAAAGGGACAATTGCATCCATCCCGGTAAGTTCCGTTTTTATGGCAGGTGTTATTGGCGCCGGAACAGCAGCTGCATAATTTTTTACCCCCGAAAAAACGTAGGCAGACACTACCCTGTAAATGCGATTGTTATCGCGCTCAAACTTGTCAAAGCTTAGGTCGTAACTTACAATCAGGTAAATAACGAGTGAAGCGCTAATGCCAATAGCCAGTCCTAATACATTAATTGCAGAAAAGGCTTTCTGTTTCCATAAAGTGCGCCAGGCTGTTTTGAAGTAATTTTTAAACATAAAGTTGCGATTTAATTTTTCGTGCCCCCACTTCGGAGTGGCTTGCTGGTACGAAATTATCGCTGCAAACTGGGTATGATGCGTCAAATTATAAGATGGGCGCTCTTTTTTAAGTTCACTTTTGTATTCGGCCGCGCTTTTTCCGGCCATTTGCCTAAATGCCCGGTTAAAAGTGGATTTGGAATTGAATCCCGATTCGAATGCAATACCAAGCAAGGTGATGTGATCATGAGCTGGGTCATGCATTTTACGGGCAACTTCGACCACACGGAATTCATTGATGAAATCATTGAAGCTTTTTTTAAGCACCACATTAATGATCCTGGATAATTCGTGGGCGGTAAGCCCAAGTTTTTCAGCAAGCGACACTAAACTTAGTTCCGGGTCCTGGTAGTAGCGATTGGTTTTCATCACTTTTTTGAGCCAGATACCTTTGTCCTTTAATTCCGCTGGAGTGGAGGGTTTTAAAAACGAAGACGTATCTGCCGGCGCGCCCGCTTCCTGCCTTAAAAATGCTATAGCTGCCGTGCAGATGGCCGTTACCGATAACAAGACATAAAACGGGTTCCAGGCCTGGATACTTAACCGGTGATAGTAGTAAAAATAATCTGCGGCTGTAAAAGGTATCCACAATACCCATAACAAGCCGAAAACTATGAGTAAATTACTCAGCCACCGGAATTCGTACCGGTGACGGTCGCCGCCGGTAAATTTCAGGGTTTGATAAAAACGCTGTATCAGCCCATACGACGCGTACAAGTAGGCGCTCACTGAAATAAACACCAGCAATTGCAATACCGGGTTTAACTGCTTAAATATCAAGGTTTCGTAAGCAGCCGCGCCGGTACTTACGCTCTCCCTAATCTCCAAAACCAAAACACCCAGTTGCAGCAACACCGGGCCGAAATGCAGGAGATCCTTAAAGCGAAATTTATATTCAAGGCAGGTAATTTTAAATACATAAAAATAGATGAGCGGACCTAATGCCATCGAAAATTGAAGCGGGAGCCAACTCCAATGGGGGAAATAAGCGCCGAGACCAATGTCCCTGCCCAAAACCTCAATTAACCACAGCACCATAATAGTCAGGGCCAAACTCAAAAGCCGGTTTGCAACCTGGTTAATCTTTTTGGCCAGTACCAACTGTAGTGCCAAAAAGCATCCAATAAATATAGCTCCCAGGAAAGCGAGGTCGTAAAGGGTGATATGGAATGTATAAGAATTCAACTAAACATAAGCCTCAATCGCTGTTCCAAACTAATAACCTATTGATAAATAGAAAATTATATAATATCCAGAATAGGTGATGTAACAAAACCGAACGTTGGGTTGTCCGGTTTTGGAATATCATTTTTGGACGTTCCAGGGTTTGCGGGACTTTTTTTATTCACTTTTCAAACTTTTCACCGGATTTGCCAATGCCGCGTGTACCGCCTTATAACCTACCGTAGCCCAGCCTATCAATAAGGAAATTGTAATAGCCCCCACAAAAACCCATACGCCCGGCGAAATACGATAAGTGAAGGTTTGCAGCCACCCGTTCATGAGGTACCAGGCGGCAGGCGCGGCAAGCGCAAATGCCAGGCATATAAGCGCTATAAATTCTTTCGAAAACAGGTACACTAAACTGCCTATGGAAGCACCTAAAACCTTCGGCCTAAAGTTTATTGCCGGTAAGGGCTACGAACAAAGCGATACCGCGCGTCAGTTAGTGGTTAACGAAACCTTTGTACACAAACTTGGCATTAAACGCGCCGGCGATGCTTTGGGCCAAACCATCACCTTCGACAACTACACAAACCTGCCAATAGTTGGCGTGGTGGCCGATTTTAACACAAACTCCCTGCGCGATGAAATCAGGCCGCTGTTGTTATATCCCGCCAAAAAAATGGAGCAGGAAATAGCCGTGAAAATTGAAGGCCAAAAGCTCAACAAAACGGTGGCGTCGGTGCAGCATCTTTGGGAAAACAAATATCCCGAATATGCTTACACAGGTTTTTTTGTTGATGACAACATTGCCAAATTTTACAAGCAGGAAAACCAGTTGGAGCTGATTTACAAAGTATTTGCGCTGATTGCCGTTTTCATTTCCTGTCTCGGTTTGTACGGCCTGGTTTCTTTTATGGCAGTACAGCGTACCCGCGAAGTAGACATACGGAAAGTTTTAGGTCGAAGGTTTTGAAATAATCGGCATCGGCTACCTTCATAAAAACATCAAACCCCGGGTCCTTTGGTGAATGATTGAAGAAAAAATTGCTTGAATTATTATGCGCTGACGATGGCACATCAGATGCAAAACTGGCAGCCTTTACACCCGGCAAGGCCAGCACCTGCTGTTTAAAGCTGTTTAATCGCGATAAGCCAATACTATCGGTAGGGCACGGTATGGCCAATACAGCCGCTTTATCAAAACCAAGATCGGCATTATTTACAAAATCCATTTGTTTAACAGCGATAGCCGTTCCTATAATCAGCAACTGCGAAATGGCAAATTGGGTAACCACCAGCACACGCCGGAGCGATATACCGCCCACAGCAGCCGAATTGATCTTATTTTTTAAGGCCAGGATAGGTTTGAAACCCGATACCACCAGCGCCGGGTATATTCCCGAAAGCAATACCACTGCAAACACCACGCAAGCCAGGCAAAGGAATGTACCGGGGTTGAGCAGGCCGATGCTATCGGGCACGCTGGCTATGTTTTTGAGCAATGGCAAAGCCAGTTCGGCTACGCAAATAGCAAGCCCTGCCGACAGCAGTACGATAATGGTTGTTTCGCACATCACCATGCCTATCAATTGCCCGCGGCTGCTGCCCAGCACCTTGCGAATACCCACTTCTTTTGACCGGCCGACAGATTGGGCCGTTGACAAATTAATGAAATTGATGGACGCCATGATGATGATGAGCACAGCAATAAGCGACAAGGTGCGCAGGGTAGCCCTGTTGGTGATATGATCGCCCAGGGTATCTCTAAAACGGTTATCAAAATGGAGTTCGGATAAGGGTTGCGCAATAGCAAATCTTTTGCGGGCGCTGCTTTTATTGTTCACAAACTGTTTGTTCGAAAAGCTGAGCACCTGTCTGTCGATGGTGCTTTGCAACACATTTGCAGGAAATTTTATGTACACCTGGCAATCGCTGCTGGTTTCGTCCCAACTGTTTGAATAGTTGTAGCTTTTAGCGTTTTGTTTCCAGGTGATGTACGAAACCAGCAGTTTCAACGGCATGTCGGTATTTGCCGGCACATCCTGTATCACGCCCGCCACCTTCAGCGTCACCAGGTTATCCATCCGGAGTATTTTTCCCATGGCCACTTTCCAATCGCCGAAGTATTTAACGGCGCTGCTTTCATCAATCACCACCATATTGGGATCTTTCAAAGCCGATGCGCTTCCGGCAAGCCAGGTGGCCGAAAAAATATCAAAAAGTTGGGGTTCGGCAAACATGATGCCGCTGTTTTCTACGAATTTTTTATCGTTGGCCGGATTACCATCCGGCGCCGGAGCCACTACCTGGCTGCCATAAATGGCATCGATGCCTGCAACCGTGGCCTCCGGAAAATAAAGGCGAAACGCATCAAGGCCGGGTGCCGATATCCCGACACTGTACCTGGTGCTGCCTTCCCTCACCTTTTTGGTAACGATGCGGTAGGTGCTTTTATATCCCGGCTGATACGTATCAAAACTCAGTTCGTACTGAACAACTACAAAAATAAGAAGGCAGGCTGCTATGCCGACGGCCAGACCCGCCATATTAATGGCGGCATAGCTTTGATGACGAATGATATTGCGCCAGGCGATTTTAAAATAGTTTTTAAACATATAGCTGCGGTTTAATTTCTCATCAAACCACTTTGGCGTGGTTTCATGGCTCGAAATTACCGCAGCAGATAACGTAAAACTTCTCGAATTATAAGTTGGGAAACCTTTTTCCGGATCATTTTTATATTCCAGCGGTGTTTTTCCGGTTGCCTGCTTAAAAATACGGCTAAAGGTGCTCTGGGCGTTAAACCCCGATTCGTACGCGATGCCCAGCAGCGTAATATGGTTATAGGCCGGATCGTGCATTTTTCGCGCTGCATCTAAAACACGGTATTCGTTAATAAAATCGTTGAAATTTTTTTTGAGCCCGGTGTTGATAATCCGGGATAGTTCATGGGTGCTGAGGTCGAGCTTTTCAGCAAGTGTGCCCAAGGTTAATTCCGGGTCCTGGAAATAGCGGTTGGCTGCTACGGTTTGTTTCAGCCAGGTAGCTTTTTGTTTTAATGCCGCCGGAAGGGGTGCTTTGGTAGCCGGAGGCGACTGAACCGGGCCGGCAGTTTCGGGTTTTAAAAAAGCCGTGGCCGCCATTCTTATCATCAATATTGCTAACAGCAGATACACGGGATAATAAGTATGCAGGCCTGATTGGTGGGGGTAAAAAAAATAATTTATAGCAGCATACGGTACGCATAACAGCAATAACAGGCGGAAACCAGCCAGTAAGCGGTACAGCCAGCGTAATTCGTAGCGGTACCTGTCGCCGGTATGATTAAACTTTAGGCCCTTGTAATAACGTTCTATCAGCTTAAACGACCAATACAAATAGATGATGACCGAAATTAAAGCCAGTAGCTGCAGTAGTGGGTTAAATTTTTGAAATACGGATGTATGATAGGTTGCAGCGCCGGTGCGGATGCTTTCCCTTACCTGTAACAGCAGGAAACCCAGCTCCGGCAAAAGTGGACTGAAATGCCACCAATCTTGCCAAACGAAGCGCCGCCCGGGCTGGGTAATTTTGCGGACATAAAAAAAGATAAGCGGTCCGGGCGCCAACAAAAATTGAAACGGTACCCAACTCCAGCGTGGAAACCAGGCATCTAACCTGATATCAATACATAAAGCCCAAACTTGCCACAACACCACGATGATGAGCGCCAGCGCCAAAAAGCGATTTGCACTTTGGTTTACCCTTTTGGCGAACCATAATTGCAGTGAAAACGTAAGCCCCACAAATATTGCTGCCTGTAAAACCAGGTCGTATGGGGTGATATGGAACGTGTAAGTATTCAATTCACTTTATTGCTTCAATAGCTGTTCCAAATTAACAAATTATTGATAATAAGTGAATTGTAAATTGTTTGCGTTGATTAATGTAACGATATCGAACGTTAAGCTGTGCGGTTTTGGATTGCTTTCGATCAGGCGGCAAGCGTTCGTCCCGGCAGGGTCTCTCGCAGAGGACCATGCGTTGCTAATGTCATGTTTACGCATAGTCACTCACCTGCCTACGCCCGCAGGGTCCCTTTCAGGAGACCCTGCGAAGACATCGAAAATTGCTTTCGAGAGGGCAAGCGTTCCACTTTTACATTTTTGGAACACCTGTAACATTATGGAACATGCTGATTATCAGGTGTTTCATTTTTAAAAAATCGCCAATATTGGCTAATGTATTGATAATCAGGCGTTCCAAATCGTTATTTTTTAATGAATTATTGTAACTTATTTATTATCAATACATTAACACAAAATTGGGGAATTTTTTACACACTTTTAGCGGTCTCGTACTGATATGGGTTTATACTTTTGGGATTAATCCTGGATTACGTTTACAGTATTCGACTATATAATCCCTCTGATTACGCTGCCTCAAATCGTCGCGAATCCGTCCCCGTGAATTTTTTGCAACGAAAATGAGATCGCTGCATTAATAGAAATAAAAAAAACATGAAAACAAATTTCAAAAAAATCAGTGTAGCGGCATTGCTTTTGGCAAGCTCAATTGCCGGCTGTAAAAAGGAACAAAGCATTAACCAAAACTCAACGCAAGCGCCGGTTAGGTACCAGCTTACGGACAGGATGCAAATTAACAACGAAGACGGTAAGCCGAGGCCGATGAACACCTTACCGATGATTAACGATGAAGCGGTAGCCTTTGGCAGCGAAGCTTTAAGCAGCGGACGGGTGCCCCTAAAAAATAGCAGCGGCGATGACCTGTTATTAAAAGTGGTTGCCAATACCGGTGAAAAACTCACATTGGCACAAAACTACGCCGCCGCAGACGGCTTCGCCAGCGGAATTGTTTATTATGCTTTGAAAAACAATTAATGTTTTCACCGAAAGGACCAATCCGTGCGGTTGGTCCTTTTGTAGATACATTGTGCCTGAGTCCCCTTCCTTCGGTCACTCGCCGGTTCAAGCATCCTGCTTGAATCCAAAGAAATGTAAGCGTCCCGCTTACAATACACTGTTTTGCAATGTCAAAAAATATTCCGCATATTTATTACCATGCAACGCAACGCCTCAACCGACGAGCTTTACTTCATAACCTTAACCGTGGTGGACTGGATTTTATTCTGAAAATTCCTTCAAAATTATTTGGTAACGTCAGCGGGACGCTGACCGGCTCGCAGAAGATGATCTTCGAACCCTGTCTCCTGAAGGGGAAGCGTATCTGTATTATCTTTTCTCATGATTCAAAGAAATATAGCACCTGCGCAATCGATTTGCGCAGTGAAAAAATATTTTGATACATTTATGTTATTTAAGTAAGCATTTATGATTATCGAATATA
>JABDBM010000103.1 GCA_013288685.1 Bacteroidota bacterium
TTCAGTAGCCCGGATCACTTCCGACGGCACTATGGTGGGCGAACCGTTTTTATTGAGGAAAGTATTTACGCCTACGATGGGGTATTCGCCGGTATGTTTCAGCGTTTCGTAATACAAAGATTCTTCCTGTATTTTGCTGCGCTGGTACATGGTTTCCATGGCGCCTAATACGCCACCGCGGTCGTTGATGGCTTTAAATTCGGCCAATACGGCTTCTTCTACCAGGTCGGTTAGTTCTTCGATGATGAACGCGCCTTGTATAGGGTTTTCGTTTTTGGCAAGACCGAGTTCCCGATTGATAATTAACTGGATAGCCATTGCCCGGCGTACCGATTCTTCGGTTGGGGTGGTGATCGCTTCGTCGTATGCATTGGTGTGCAGCGAATTGCAATTATCATAAATGGCGTACAAAGCCTGCAATGTGGTGCGGATATCGTTAAAATCAATCTCCTGCGCATGCAAGGAGCGTCCGCTGGTTTGGATATGATATTTTAGCTTTTGCGAACGATCGTTGCCTTTGTATTTATTTTTAACAGCTTTGGCCCAAATGCGCCTGGCCACACGGCCTATTACCGAATATTCCGGATCGATGCCATTGGAGAAAAAGAAAGACAGGTTGGGCGCAAAATCATCAATATGCATTCCCCGGCTTAAATAATACTCCACGTAAGTGAAACCGTTTGATAATGTAAATGCCAGTTGGGTGATAGGGTTTGCCCCCGCTTCGGCAATATGATAACCCGAGATGGAAACCGAATAAAAGTTGCGCACCTTTTGGTCGATAAAATATTGCTGGATATCGCCCATCATTCGCAGGGCAAATTCGGTAGAGAAGATGCAGGTATTTTGTGCCTGGTCCTCCTTTAATATATCAGCTTGTACTGTGCCGCGAACGGTGGCAATGGCGTAGGCTTTTATTTTGGCGTAGACGTCGGGCGGAAGGACCTGATCGCCGGTAAGGCCCAATAGGCTAAGGCCTAAACCACTGTTGCCATTCGGCAAACCGCCGTCATATTGCGGACGCGTTAATCCCCTGTAGTCATACCATTCCTTCAACTTCCCCTCAACCAAACTCTCCAGCCCATGCTCGGTAATATACTTCTCGCATTGCTGATCAATAGCCGCATTCATAAAAAAGCCAAGCAGCATGGGCGCAGGGCCGTTGATGGTCATGGATACGGAAGTGGAAGCACTACACAAATCAAAACCCGAATACAATTTTTTGGCATCATCCAACGTGGCAATACTCACACCCGAGTTACCGATTTTTCCATAAATATCCGGCCGGGTATGCGGATCTTCTCCGTAAAGGGTAACTGAATCAAATGCGGTAGATAACCGGTGTGCCGGTTGCCCCAGCGATACGTAATGAAAGCGTTTGTTAGTCCGTTCTGGACCACCCTCGCCGGCAAACATACGGGTCGGGTCCTCCCCTTCCCGCTTAAGCGGAAAAACGCCGGCAGTATAGGGGAATTCGCCGGGCAAATTTTCGGTTAGCAGCCAGCGCAAAATATCGCCCCAGGCTTCGTATTTAGGAAGGGATATTTTGGGGATACGCAACTGAGAAAGCGAGGTATAATATAAAGGCTGTTTAATTTCTTTATCCCGCACCTTATAAATAAAATTTTCGGCGGTGTATTGTTTAATGGTTTCGGGCCATTGCTTAAGCAGGCGTTTGCATTCGGGATGTAGTTGTTCTTCGAGATGTTTTTGAATTGCTTGTAGAGACGCAATACTTTGCGTCTCCGCCGATGGCAATAAGTTGATTACCCCATCAACCTGGAACAACTGTTGGGCTATCTTACATTGCTCATTCACCCACTGCTTATAGGCTATGCTATTTTCCACAATCTCGGCCAGGTACCGGTTTCTATCGGGCGGGATAATGTAGATCTTTTCAGATACTCCTGGAGACGCGAAGTATCGCGTCTCTACAGCGGATGTCCCCAAAAAATCCACCCCTGTCTTCACCTTCACTGCCTTCATCAGCGCAGCAAACAGTGTATTCATACCCGGGTCATTAAACTGCGACGCCATGGTGCCATAAACCGGGATATCCTCGTCTTTGGCCGTAAACAGGTGGTGATTGCGTTTATATTGTTTGCGTACATCGCGAATGGCATCCAGCGCACCGCGTTTGTCGAATTTATTAAGGGCAACTATATCTGCGAAATCCAGCATATCAATTTTCTCCAACTGGGTGGCAGCGCCAAATTCGGGAGTCATCACGTAAAGTGATAGATCACAATAATCGGTAATCATGGTATCAGATTGCCCGATACCCGATGTTTCCACGATAATCAAATCATACCCGGCAGCTTTGCAGATATCGATAGATTCCTGTACGTGTTTGGATAACGCTAAATTAGCCTGCCGCGTAGCCAGCGAACGCATATACACCCGCGGACTGTTTATCGCATTCATCCTGATCCTATCGCCCAGCAGCGCACCACCTGTTTTGCGCTTGCTTGGATCAACCGAAATAATGGCCAGCGTTTTATCCGTCTCCATTAAAAAGCGGCGTACAATTTCATCAACCAAACTCGATTTTCCTGAGCCGCCGGTGCCGGTAATACCAATAACCGGAATGTGACTGGTACTGATGAGCTGGTGTACTTCCGTCAAAAAATAATCGGCTTCCTTTGGATAGTTTTCTACAATACTGATGGCTGTAGCAATTGATTTAATATCTTTTTCCGGCAGGTGCTTTAATTCGCCGTTGAGTTTTATTTTATTTTGGAAATCACACTGGCGCAGCATATCATTTATCATTCCCTGCAGGCCCATCGTGCGGCCATCATCGGGCGAATAAATCCTGCTAATGCCATACGCCTGCAACTCCGTAATTTCCTGTGGCAAAAATACGCCGCCGCCGCCGCCGAATATTTTGATATGCCCGGCGCCGCGTTCCTTCAGCAAATCGTACATATACTTAAAATACTCCACATGGCCGCCCTGGTAGCTGGTAAGGGCAATGCCCTGTACGTCCTCCTGTATGGCGCAGTTCACCACCTCATCTACCGACCGATTATGGCCCAGGTGAATTACCTCAGCCCCGCTCGATTGCAATATGCGGCGCATAATATTAATGGTAGCATCATGTCCATCGAACAATGAGGCAGCGGTTACAAAACGGATTTTATACTTGGAGTGGTAGGGTGCAATGCTTTCCATGACCGGCAATAATTAGTTAGTACAAAATTAACATAAATAAATTGCCCAAAAGCTATGCATGCATAATATTTAGCAGTTTGCGGTCCGTAGTTGATGGTTCATGGTCAAAAGAGATAACTGCAGATAAATGTTGATGGAATAAACGATATTTGGGCAATAAAAACATCGCGTTTTATCCCAATAACAACTACTAAATCCAATCGTTAACTTTACAATAATGATCAAACTGGTGATATCGGGATTATTTATATTGCTGGCAGGGTTTCGTCCTTGCCATATTAAAAAAATATGGCTGTTTTCCAAAACTCAGTACAGCGGCAATATACCTAAATCGGCAGCCGGACAGCCTTCGCGAGGTTATACGCAAAGACTAATCGTTTACATCGAAATCAGCAAAACCGATGAATCTCCACAATGGCAATCGGTTTATATTAATGACGAAAAGCATGTAGTAAATATGTTACCCGTGGGCGCGGATTCTGTGCAAATGGGGCCTGCAAAAAACTCAAGAGTTCCTATTGTGCTGAAAGCAGCATCGGGCAACAAGCTGGTACTATTGGAAGTTGCTGCCAATGAAAACATTAACATTACGAGCCAAATAACATTTGAACTGGAAGGCCTTTTAAATAAAAAACAGGTTCATTTTAAATCAAATGAACCTGTTGTAGAATTATCGCCGGCGTTGATGCCCTAACAATGAATCCTATAAGCTAATTTTCTCCAACCCTGCAGCTGTCAATTGGTCGTTCAAAGTTTTTAACCTGCTTCCGGTTAGTTCGTTATATTTTAAATCTAATGTGGTAAAATAACCATCGGCCTGGGTAACTGCTTTGGTCACTTGCGTGGTGACCGGCATATCGTTGCCCTGCATGGCGTTCATCAGGCCCATCAGGCCGCCTCTCAAACTTCTGAAGCTTTCGGCTTTGTTTTCGGGCGTCCCGTTCTCCAGTTTTGAGGCATCGGCATCCATGCTTTTTAGGGCGACTGCCGTTTCGCCGGTAGCTGTCGGCAATAATTTACTGATTTTTTTATGCAATACGGTCAGTTTTTCGGCAGCCGACATCACTGTTTTTAAATCCTGGTAACACTTATCCGACAGCGTATATTGTTTGGTTAACTCCAGCAAAGGTGTTTTCACTCTGGGGTCCATTTTAATGGTTAGGGGTTGTGTGTAAACTTTCCCGTCAACGGTTAATTTTACAGTATACGTCCCCGGCATTACCCAAGGCGAAGTCGGCTCCGGAGCCGTTTGCCCATAAATAGCTGCAATTGCGTAGGCTGGCGGTGCATCCAATGGCTGGGTATGCATGTCCCAAATAAAACGATGTGCACCTTTTACGGAAGAAAGTATTTGCTGCGGCCTTATCCAATACAAAGGGATATTTACCGGCGGAACGGCATAAGGCTTATCGTCGCTTTTATAAGTGCGCACAATTTTGCCGGCTGCATCCACAACTTCCAGTTTTACTACCGACGCGGCGTCATCTTTTAAATAATAATCAATAATGGCGCCATCCGGCGGATTTTGCCCGGCGGGTTCCTCCTGCGGCAGGGGCGTATCTGTGTTCATGTTCCAGCGTACCCGGTAAAACAGCCCTGTTTGGTATAAAACTGTTTCGCCAGTGTTTTTAATTTTGGCGATGTTGCGCAATGCTGCAATATCATCTAATATCCAAAACGAACGGCCATGGGTTGCTACCACCAGGTCATTATCTTTTATCACCAAATCGCGGATGGAAGTGGCAGGCATATTTAGCCTCAGGGGTTGCCAGCTATTGCCATCGTTAAAAGACACATACACGGCCCTTTCTGTAGCGGCAAACAGTAGTCCTTTGCTAATCGGATCTTCGCGCACTGCATTCACCGGGTCGGCAGGCAAACCGTTTACAATCTTTTGCCAGGTTTTACCGCCGTCGTGGGTTTTATAAATATAGGGGTTCATGTCGTCCACCCGTATTTTATTAATGGCGGCATAAGCAGTTTGGTCGTCAAAGTGGCCGGCATCAATCAGTGAAACTTTATTCCACGAAGTAATTTCGGCCGGTGTGATATTTTGCCAGGTTTTACCACCGTCGATGGTGCGTTGTATCAGCCCGTCGTCGGTTCCTACCCAAATAGTGTTGATGCTTTTGTGGGATGGCGCGATCGTATAAATCACCCCGCGCTGCGGCATTTTCTTTAATTTATCGGAGGTGTAAATCCCCACGCTTGCCGGAACATCCCAGGTATTCCTGGTTAAATCGGGACTTAAAATTTGCCAGGAGTTACCGCCATTGATGGTTTTGAACAATACATTCCCGGCATAAAACAAGCTGTGCGGATCAACAGTCGAGAAAATAATAGGAGCCGTGCGTACATAACGGTATTTTCCGCCACGACCAAATTCGGGCGCGATGTTCTGCACCTGCGCGGTAAGCTTATTAAACCTCGTGATCTTACCTCCATAAATAATATTCGGATCAAGCGGATCGGCAGCTACGTAGCCATATTCCTCGGCGCCTACCGGGTGCCATTCTCTGAAAGTTATCTGCCCGTCATTGCCACGGCTCGCAATACCTACCGAGCCGCTTTCCTGCTGCCCGCCATAAACATTATAAGGGAAGGCGTTGTCGGTGCTAACATGATAAAACTGTGCAGTAGGCTGGTTATACCATGAGCTCCAGGTGTCGCCTCCGTTTACCGTAATTTCGGCGCCCTGATCGCTCACCAGCAAAATAATTTCTGGATGTTCGGGGTTTATCCATAAACGGTGATAATCATCGCCACCCGGTGCGCCACGTATGGCTCTCCAATTTTTACCGGCATCTGTCGATTTCCAGGTAACTACATTGGCAATATAAACTGCATCGGCATTTTTGGGATCCACTTTACATTCTGCAAAATCGCTTCCGCGGCCCCATAAACGCGGATCGGTACTTTGTTCGGTCCACGATTGCCCGCCGTCGTCGGAGCGGTATAAACCGCCGCCCTTGGTTGCATCCACGCAGGCATATAAACGGTTTGAGTTGCTTGCCGCGATACAAAAGCCGATCCGGCCCAAACCATCAGCAATAGATGGCAGGCCGTTGGTTAATTTTGTCCAGGTGGTACCGCCGTCTGTTGATTTGAATAAACCGCTTTCAGTCCCCTGCCATTCGCCGTTTTCCCATGGGCCCTGGCGTCCTGCCCACATATCGGCATAAATAATATTTGAATTGTTAGGGTCGATAGTCACCTGTATCGCCCCGGTATTTTCGTCTTTATATAAAACTTTTTCCCAGGTTTTGCCGCCGTTAACTGTGCGGTAAATACCCCTTTCGGTATTTGGCCCGTAAGGATGGCCCAATGCAGCTATAAATACTCTGTTCTCGTCCTTTGGGTCAATGGCAACGCCGCCAATTTGCTGCGCCTTGCCCAGCCCGGTATTTACCCAGGTTTTACCGGCATCGGTCGACTTATAAATACCATCACCCACCGAAAGATCGGGGCGTTTCAAGCCTTCGCCGCTGCCTGCATATAATACGTTTGGATTGGACGGGGCAACGGCAACATCACCGATAGAACCGGTTGGTTGCTCATCAAAAACCGGTTGCCAGGTGCGGCCAAAGTCGGTGGTTTTCCAAACTCCGCCGTTGTTTACGCCGATATAGAAAACATTAGGCTGTTGTGCAACGCCGGTAGCGCCTACTGTTCTGCCGCCCCGATGGGGGCCGATCATACGCCATTTAAGCATATTGTAAGCAGATGGTTCGACGGCTTGGGCGTTTAACTTAGGACAGAAAAACAACAAAACAGCAGCAAAAACAAATGAGATTTTTTTAGGGGTGACTTTTGCGATCATCGTAAAAATAAATTGAGAACAGGAAACAAGTTGAAATATCTTTTTTAAAAATAGCCTGAATTTATTTAAATGACAAATAAACAACGTACCAATTATGTGGCAATAAAAACGGGCATGGTACACTCCCGTTTAAAGGAAGCCCCATGCCCGTAGGAAAATTTTCAACAAAGCTGATGTTATTATTCGCCCTTGCTAAAATTTAAAGGAATCAACACTTTTACACTTAAGTTTCTGCCCATGTTAAATACACCTACACGGCCGGTGGTATAATTTACCGGGTCGTACTTAAAGCGGCTCATATAATCGATATACGCGGTATTGAACACGTTATTGCAGATCACAAACACCTGGCAAACGGTTTTTCCTTTTGAAACGATATCCGCGCCGGCGCCCACATTAAACAGGGTATAGCCCTTGGTGGCCGCTTTGCTTGCTGCATATTCATAAGGTGTTAAAGCTGTGTTTAAGCCGTTGTAGATGGCAAACTGCTGGTAAACATCGTTTTGCTGGAAGCAACTGAGCATTCCTACCTTAAAATAGGCATTTTTAATGGTTTTGGTTAGATTGCTTACCGGGAACTTTAAATCGGCAGTAACGCGGGTTGGTGGTACAAAAGGCAAATATTTCGCCGAATCGGCCACATTCAACAAACTGCCGTAAACATAACTGAGGGTGGTATTCAGCTGTACCCATGAAGCGGCTTCCGGGTGAATATTAAGACCAATCTCGCCGCCATATAACCGCGCCTTGCCCTGGGTATATTTATAAACCGGGGCAGCACCCAGGCCAACGGCATTCAGCGAGTTATTGATGGAGTCGGCCCCCGCAGCTGTTTTCAGTCCCTGCGCGTAAATAAAATCGTTGATGTTGTTATTAAACAAGTCTATCTCAAAATCAATATCCTTTGAATTTACCCCAAAAGCAATATCCTCCTGCAAACTGGTTTCGGGTTTAAGATCGGGGTTGCCAATTTCATAAACTACCGTACCATCGTGTACGCCGTTTGCGGCAGCTTCGGCAACGTTTGGCGCCCGCCAGCCCCTGGCAATGTTGGCCTTTACATAAGTAGAGCTGTTGAAGTTGTAAGTGCCCCCCACGCTAAACGACATTCCGCTGAACTTTGATTTAAAGCCCTGGAATTCGTGAAAGGCATTTTCTGCTCCGGGGTTGGCCGGAGCCTGCGTGGTTGAATCAACCCAATGATCTTCGCCGTTAAATGTCCGGGTGTCATAGCGCAAACCGCCACTTAAATTCAGTTTACCGATTTTTTTGTTAGCGATAGCGAACGCGCCAATCTCAAAGAAATTATAATTCGGGATCAACAACAGCGTGCCCAGGCTTTTTGAATTTTGATAAACGCCGTTAACTCCTGCCGAATAGTTGAATGTCCCCTTTTGCGATGAAACATAACGCATATCGTAAGTTGCCGCGTTTGACCGGTAATAAATGTCAGACACATCGGGGATAGTAGGGTCATTGTTTTCCTGGCGCTGATTTTTTTGCCACGAGAATATGCCTTTAATGCTTCCGTCGCCGGCAGCGATATTATTATCCCAAACTATTTTGGTATGCTGTATCTTCTGGCTGATCACCAATGGCGTGTACGATACCTGCTCCTGGTGAGTAGGTATTTCGTAGGTTGGCTCGCCACCGTTTAAATCAGGGTAGGACACCGGCCTAACCAGTACACCCGATACCGAATCCCTGGTGCCGTCAACTATGCCGGTGTGCATATCAAAATAACTGGCATGCAATTGCGAATATCCCCATTTGCGATGTATACCAATGGTAGCATCCGCATTAAAATTGCTGAATTGGGAATTGATCACATAGCCGTCGTTCGGGTTACGATAGGCATGGGCCATGGTGTTATCCACCCGTGCACTCCAGGCAATGCCGTTTTTGGTTCCCGCAAGGTAAAACACGTTATTGATCAAGCCATTATTGGTTTGATAATTAAACAGGATACTTCCCTTAGTTTGCCCTTCGGGCAGCGGTTGTTCGGGGATCAGGTTGATCACCCCCGCCAGCGCATCCGAACCATAAGCCAATGATGCTGGACCCTTTAAAATTTCGTAACGATTTACGGCATAAGGGTCGGCCTCGATGCCGAATTCATCAAACCAAACCTGGTCCACCTGCTCCACACCGTCCACAACGGTAAGCACACGGTTATATCCTAAGCCACGGATAACGGGTTTAGAAATGCTTTGCCCATCCGTCATGGCCGAAACACCGGGTGTTTTGGCGATGGCATCAATCACATTGGTGGATGAATTTTCCAATAAATCCTTAAAACTTACGGTAGTCACCGGGAATGGCGTTTTCTGTTTTTCGGTAGCGCTGGCAACACCGGTAACAATTACCTCGTTCAACTGAACAGGCGAAAGGTTGAGTTCGTAATTAAGGTTTATATTGCCGCTAATCAGCTTGTTTTCGATATAGCTTGCATAGCCGGTAGCGCTTATCTCAATTAAATAAGTTCCCTGAGGGAGGTTTTTGAGTTGATAATTGCCGAGCGAATCGGTACTTGCGGAGAGGTGAAGATCGGGTACATTAACGGTAGCGCCACGCAGCCCCGAATGGCTCTTACTTTCGGTAATTTTTCCGCTAAGCGAGGTTTGAGCGCTGGCAAATCCCGCGACCATTAAAAGCAAAAAAAATAGAGGGGCGTATTTATATAGTAAAAATTTTCGTTTCATTTTTTTAAAATTTGGACCAATAACAAGAATTTAAACAACGTTGTTGCCCGCCAATAAACGGCGTGCCAATGTTTAAGTATTAAACAACGGGTAACTTAAGGCAACAAAAAATCAGGAGAGTAAGCTATCGGGAGGAGGGGCGTAAATATCCCCGAAAGGAGAAGCGTAATGGAAAAAACTGCTTACAGGCCTCAAATTTACAAGGCCGTTAAAAGGCTGATAAATAACGGGGCCAGGGGCCTCAACGGCAACATATTTAGCGTTATATAGTTTAATGGTTTTGCCGGGTACAGATTTCTCGTCCGAGCTGTTTTTTTCGGCGTTCTTTAGCGCATGCAGATCGTTATCCTCGTCGTTATCAACCAGGGCGTAATAACATTTAACCCCTTTGATGATTTTGGTTTTTACGATGTCATACATTTTACCACCAGATGTAAATTCACGGTCGTTAACCAGGTGAATTTCCGCTGAGCGGGATGAAAACAATGTCAACCGGCCCTCGCCGATATCCCGGCGGTTAGCTTCCTCGTATACTTCAGCCTTTATTTTGCAGATTTGAATTTGCACCCAATAGAAAAATTGCAGGCCAAACAAGTTGTACCCGAGCGCGACAATTAAAAATATAGAGATGGCTTTTTTAATTTGCTGTTAATTTTATAACCGTAAATTTAAAATATTATTTGAAACTTACCGGTAATTGCAAACCGGTTCTCTTAATTTATTTTGAATAAAAATTAGCCCTGCTATGGCTTTGCCTCAACTAAAAACCATTAAGCTACTGCGCCCTATTTCTTCCAAACCACCCAATTACTGGCTGGCGATGCCGGTCTGCTTTTTGTAGGAGGATATTTGAGCATCAGGGCCGCTTCGCGGTTGCCAAGAGCGGCAGATTTGGCCCAGTCGGCTTTAGCGGCGGTATTATTTTTCGAGTTATAGTAAACCCGGCCGCGCTCAAAATAGGCCCCTGCATTCGATGGATTTATCTCAATAGCTTTGGAAAGATCGGCCAGTGCAGCCGTGTTGTTTTTTAGCTGCGCAAATGCAAAGCCACGCGCATAATAAGCATAAGGCAAATTAAAACCACCGCTAATAGCCTTATCCAAATTAGGCACAGCGGCCGCAAAACTACCCGACTCCATATTAAGCACCCCCCGGTAAAAATACGCGCCGCTATAGTCGGCATTTATCGCGATGGCTTTGTTCAAATCACCCATCGCTTCTGCATTTTGGCGTAACTGCACCCTGGCTATAGCCCTGTTTAAATAAGCCGATTCCAATTGCGGCATCAATATAATAGTGCGGTTAAAATCATCAATGGCGCCCGAAAAATCATTTTTTGCTAATTTGGCCACTCCCCTGTCGTTATAAGCCTCCCCAAAATCGTTTTTTAAGGTTATGGCCTGGGTAAAATCCTTAATAGCGCTTTCGTTATCCGTCATCTTCGCTTCTACCTCTGCCCGGTTAAAATACGCTTCGGCATCATTCGGGTTCATCGCAATAGCGCGCGACAAATCTGTACCTGCCGCTCCGTAATTTCCCAGTTTAAGATTCACCTCGCCGCGAAGCGCATAAGTCGACTCATTTTTGGGATTAATGGCTATTGCCTGGTTAAAATCTGTCAGGGCATCGCCATAGTTATTCAGCTCGCATTTTTGTAAGCCCCGGTATATATAAGCCGCCTCCATTTCGGGGTTTATGGCTATTGCTTTGCCAAAATCCTCGATGGCCCCATAGCCGTCATTCAGCTTGCCTTTGGCTATGCCACGATCGGCATAAGCCTCGGGTAGTTTGGCATCCAGTTCAATGGCTTTATTAAAATCTTCTATTGCGGCTTTATAATCGGCCTGGCCATTTTTTGCGTTTCCGCGATTGGTGTAAGCTCCGGCATCTTTGGGGTCCAATTCCAATACTTTGTTAAAATCGGCCATCGCACCAGGATAATCGCCGAGGCGGTTTTTGGCAGTACCGCGGTTGGTATAAGCCAGTGTACTTTTGGAGTTTATGGCAATGGCGCGGTCGCAATCGGCAAGGGCGCCTTTGTAGTCGTTGCTGTTCAGTTTGGCATAGGCGCGGTTTGAATAGGGCATATCCGCACCAGGAGCTACTGCTATTTCTTTGGTAAATATATCAACTGCAGCGGCAAAATCGCCCTGGCTGGCTTTTATAATACCCTGGTAGTTATATGCCTCGGCATTGTTGGGGTTCAGTTCAATAGCCTTGGTAAAATATTCCAGTGCGCCGGTAAAATCCTTATTGCCGTACAGCTCAACGCCTTTGTTAAAATAAACATCGGTGGTTTGCGCCGCCGAAAAAAATGGTAAAAATAAAATGAAATATAAAAGCACCTTGCTCATGGCAGTACCGGTTAAGGTTGTAAATATCTTCAAATATAAAATTCTTTGAAACAAAACCGCAGGGTATATAATATTTCAGAATATTTATATCTTGGCCCTATAAATAAGTATGACAACCGCACACCTTAATACAGTTAAAGCAATAATGATTTTTGGGCTGTTTACGATCTTTCAGGCTTGTAAACCACTGCCCGGCTCATGGAAAAACGAAAAAATTGCCGACGGCAAACGCGATGACTTTCATAAAATGACGAAAGAAGCGCTCAAAAACCTGAAAGCCAACGACCCTAAGAGCATGATACCACTTTTCTCGAAAGCGATGAACGAGGGCCATAACGACCGGCAAATTGAGCTGATCAGCAACCGCCTTACCGACAACGAATTTGACCTGCTGGATGAATTTTATGTGGTGCATAAATACAAGGACACCGATACCGTAGCGGCCGTTGGTGGCGATATAAACCGCTATGCGCTGATGGCCCCCTTTGTAAACCAGGAAATGTATATGGCATTTTTTGTCCCCAAAAAATCGGATAATAAATATATGCTGTCCCTAATTTACAGCAAATTTAGCTATGGTTGGAAAATTACCGAAATGGACCTTTCGCCCTATACCATTAACGGCAAAACCGCGCCCGAACTTTATGCCCTGGCCCGCCGGCAGTATGACAAACACCAGGTGCAAGCTGCCATTAACAACCTGCTGCTTGCGGTAAACTGTCTTCATCCCAGCAAATACTGGATGTATCCCGACGAACCCGACGCCAACAAACTATACACCACCCTGCACCAGGACGTTATTAACCTATACCACTACCCTATGGTGCTAAAATTAGCAACCGGCCCCATGATACTACACGTTTACACCAAAACCGGCGACGACGGCGGCACCTACCCCCTTATTTACTACATGACCCACTTCCCCCTGAAAGATACCACCGAAGTAAAAAAAGAAAACCTGCAAATACGCAGCGTGGTTGCCACCCTGATGCCTGGCATAGGCGAGAACAACAAATACATCTATTACTCGGCATTTAACAAACAACCTACCGGGTACGAAACGGTGGACCATTTTGATATGGTAGATAAGGTGAAATAGTAGATGTGCAGATGGGAGGATGTGCAGATATGCAGATGCGGGGATGTGCAGATATCGAATCTAACCCCACCACGTCCTTGCCGTTTTTACTATAGTCTATGGGCTAATTTCGCCTGTGCGTTCCGCTTTCTCACACGCGGAACGCTGTAAGTTTGATGAAACACATTGATAATCAATTAGCTAATATTTAACCCATGGTTAATATTAGCTAACGTGCTGACAATCAGCAGCTCCAAAACGACTATTTCCAACAGAAACCTACTGACAAAACACTGTCACCACCTGAACCAACGCTACCGGTTAAATTTGTAGTCAAGCGTCAACCCCGCCCGCGCACAGTTAACTCAGCCCGTCGTGCTTCGCCGACACCCCTCTCTACTGCGTAAAGAGGGGAGCTGCAATTCCCCGACCCGCCCCCTTTTTCCCCTCTCTACAACGTAGAGAGGGGTGGCCAAGCGCAGCGAAGGTCGGGGTGAGTCAACTAAACGCCATACAAACCAAAAACAACCATGCAAACCACCCCCACCTCCGAACGCCCTGCCTACATCGAACAACTCCGGGCCGAAATCAGCGGGGCGCCGTTTCGTCCGGCTAAAAGGATCAAACGGGCCGAGCCGCAGCCGCCCAGTCGCGAAGACTACCATCGCCTGTTTACCGTTGCCACGGGCAACCGTTGGATGGACCTTGCCCATCGCGAACCTGAAGCTAAAATGCTGTTTGGCGAACTGTGGCACCAGGGCGAACTATCCATGTTGTTTGCCGATAGCAATACGGGTAAATCAATACTGGCGGTGCAGATTGGCGAAAGCATTGCCCGCAGCAAAAAAATTGCCGGCTTTGCCTGCCAGGCGCCCGCCGCCCGTGTGCTGTATATCGATTTTGAACTAAGCGCATCCCAGTTTTGCCTGCGCTACAGCCTGCCCGGCGACGATCATATATTTTCGGAAAACTTTTTCCGCGCGCAGTTTAATTTTGTGAAGAATACCCCTGCAAATGTGGACCAAAACGAACTGCTGATTGCGGCCATTGCGCATAAAATAGAACTGGTGAAAGCCACCGTGCTCATTATTGATAACATTACCTGCCTGCGCGGCGGCACCGAAAATGCCGTGGTGGCGCTTTCGCTGATGAAAAGCCTCAAGGCCCTAAAAACCGACTACAACCTTTCCATACTGGTGCTGGCGCATACCCCCAAGCGTCGCAACGCCCTGCAACCCATCAGCGCCGACGACCTGCACGGCAGCAAACTGCTCATCAACTTTGCCGACAGCGCCTTTGCCCTCGGCAAAAGCACCGCCGATAGCGACCTCTGTTACCTGAAACAAATAAAACAGCGCAACACCCGCCAGCGCTACGGCGACGACAACGTATGCCTTTGCCGCATCCAAAAGCCCGGCAACTTTTTGCACTTCAAGTTCGGGGGCCACAGTCCCGAACACCAGCACATCCGCTCCCACACCGCCACCGCCCGCCTGCAACTCATCAGCAAAATAAGCACCCTCAGCGCCCAGGGCCTCAACCAGCGGGAAATCAGCCAGCGATTAAATATTGGATTAGCCACCGTTAACCGGTGGATAGGCAGGGAAGAAATAGGCGCAGACATCTCCGCGCCACCAAATGCGGCTATAAAAAGTAAAGCCCCAATTTCCCCCACCCGCAAAAGCAGCGCTGGATCAACCACCCATAAAACGAGCCATCAGTCCGCCATAAACGCCGCGGACGCCCATTCAAATCCTATCCCTGCGGCCAGCAGGGAGGTTATGGAGTTGGCCGAAACTGCTCCCGCGCCGCAACCTGGTGACGACTGGCCGATCCACCAACTGGCGGAGATGACCGGGCTGAGTGAACCCGCTGCGGCGATGGAGTTAACCCACAATGCGGTTAGCCAGCAACTCCAAATACCCGATGAACCAATAGTAACACGCAACTTAGACCCTCAATTAAACGAGTTGATAGCGCAAATAATCGCCCGCGCACCACTCCCGAAACCGCCGCCCGGCAATAAAAAACCAAAAATACCCGTCATCAAGCGCATCCCCACCGAGGGCCTGAAGACGTTTACCATCAATGTACCGCTCTCGCCCCCGTTAATTGAAGCTGCAGCAACAACCAACCAGGCCAACCCCACCCTGGCGGAAGGCAGTGATAGCATGAATAAACCCAACAATGCGGTAAATGGGGAAGAAGATGGCGGCGGGCCGTAAATTTAGTGTTGGGATAGGCTAAAACGAGTGTTAACCACTCACGTCTTCGAGAGCGAGGAACGAGCGAAGCAATCCCTGAACTTTGCAGATCAAAAGCGCATGTTTCATACCTACATGCCACATACCTATCGCGCAGTCTGCCAACTTGGCGAATCGTACCTCGCCATGACGCTTTGAGAATAACCCACCACGTCTTTGCGAGCGAGGAACGAGCGAAGCAATCCCTGAACTTTGTGATCGAATGACCCATTTTTACTATGGACTATCGACCATTGGCTAATTTCCCCATGCGTTCCACTTTTCCACAAACAAAGACCACCAACATTCTCCAAGTCTTCTATTCTTGACTCTATTCTTCAGCGTGCAAATGCCGAAACTGCACGTAATCCCAAAATACGATTTAATGGATAACATTCTCAGCCTCATGAATATTTTTCAATTTTTGCCTAACGCTCTAATTATTAAATTTTAATTATATCTTTATTTTTAATTACTTAAACCAATTATCAAATTCTATTTTGGCAAATCTACAAAGCTTAATTATACAAGACATTTTAGAAGAAAATAGGCATTTCCTACCTGGCAAGCCTCCGTCAGAAAGCACCATTTATGACCATTTTAATAAATCAATACTTATTGATGGCTTAGATGCAGAAGAAGCATATTTAATTCTATCGACATTGCCTGATAACGCTACTAAATTCTTCTTGTCTCCTTTGGACAAAGGATTAAGCGGGGCAAAAGTTTATTCTTGCAAATATGATGTAGCGGGCAATAGAGCCTCAAAAGCGTTTGTACTTAAATTAGGGGTCATCAATAAAATTTTGAGAGAGTATGAAGCTATTGAAGCTTTTGTAAACCCTCATCTCCATGGAATTCTCTCCCCAATATTTCGAAAAGGAGAAAAAAAAGGGTTAGTTATACAAGAATTAGCTGGTTTGACCACTAATTCATCATTATTAAGCTTAAAACAATATATAAGAGAAAAAACTAACCCGGAGAAAATCATTGACAGATTATTTAAAAAAAGGTTAGGGAACTGGTATCAAAACAGGTTGCTAAAAGACAGATATTTTTTTAAATTAAGTGATCTTTTCGAATGGCACTTAAAAAAGGCCCCAAAGGAATTTGTTTATCCCAACAATTGGAGCGATCTACAAATCTGGACACGGGAAGAAACCGGCCATAAATGGCAGGATATTGAATCGCTACTAACCTCAATTAAACAGGTAAAAATCGAAAGCCCATCTACAATCGTACACGGCGATCTTCACTCGCAAAATATCTTGATAGATGAAAATGACGAATGTTTTCCTATCGATTTTTATTGGTGCCACGACAACTCTAGCCCAATTATAGACCTTGTAATGCTCGAATGCTCGATAAAATTTTTGGTTTTTCCACACAGAGCAGACTTGAGATCCTTGATGAAAATGGAGGACGTTTTATTTGACAATCCTTATCCATTTTTTCATATCGGTGACATTCCTTATAAAGAAGAAATTTTAAAATCAATTCTATGTATTTCTGAAATCAGAAAAATTGCCATGGAATTTTTCAAACTAGATTTTAATGATTATAGATTTGCACTATGGATGATGACATATGTTCATTTTAATAATTTGAGTTTAAATCGACCCTACCTTTTAAGTAGCCTTCAAATAATAAGTTCCAAAATAATGCCATTGTTATCTTTAAAAACGTTGACTATAGAATCAGAGTTGGGGCCTTATGATCACATCTATGCTAATAAGGCCGATAGAATCATTTGGGGGAATAATCCTGGACGATTGATGAAAAAAATAAAAATTAGCAAATCAGATGAGGTGCTAGATATTGGTTGCGGAGATGGACTAAATTCATTTTACTTAGAGCAAATGGGCTGTCATGTTACAGGGGTGGATATTTCCGTTTTAGCGTTGGAAGGTCTGAAGAAGCGATTCGAGCTAAATCACCTAACCCAAAGAGGAAGTTATTTTCAGCATGACATAGAAACGTTAGAGTTAAAAACCAAATTTGACATTATTGTCTCTTATGGGCTTTTTCATTGCCTAACCAAAAGTAAAAGAGTTGACGTTCACAAAAAAATACAAGAGAGCTTGAAAGAAGGGGGGCATATTCTTTTCTGTTCTTTGAT
>JABDBM010000104.1 GCA_013288685.1 Bacteroidota bacterium
ATAGCAGTGTTTGATCAACCAGTGCCATTTTGCCTTTCCGGAAATTCTTACCTGCCTGTGCGGGTACCGTTTCCAGGTTGCCATAGTAGGGAAATTCGCCCTGCAACGCCCTGATCTGCACCAGCCGCGTTCCGCTGCTTGCGGGGAAATAGGCCATTGACAGGAAGCTGCGTTCCTGCGATCGCCGGTCACCAAGCGAATTGGCCAGGGGACCAAGTGCGACATCAGCCGGTTTATTGCCTGATATGCTCAAATCGGCGCCAATGAGGGTGGCCGCCTGCCTGTCGGCATCGTTTTTTAAATTGAATGCAAAGGTTGCAACGGCCACCAATGCTGCTATACCAAAGATGATGGAAGAAATGAACAGAAACAAACGCGGGCGGTTACGGCGGCTATCCCGCCAGGCCATTTCAAACAGCCAGGCAATATTGAGTCGCCGTTTACCGGCTATGATCGGGGCAGCATCCATTTACTCAGGTGATAGGGTTAGTGAGGGAATCCGCAGATAGTTTACCCGCCTTGATGCGGAGAATGCGCTGGGTTCTGGCAGCCAACTCCAGGTCGTGGGTTACCAAAACGAGGGTGGTGCCGGCTTCCCTGTTCAGGTCGAAAATCAGCTGGACAACTTTTTCACTGGTTTCGAAATCAAGGTTACCGGTAGGCTCATCGGCAAATAAAATTTGAGGCCGGTTGCTAAATGCCCTTGCAAGCGACACCCGCTGCTGCTCGCCGCCCGAGAGCTGGGCCGGGTAATGATGCCCGCGGTCGGTTAAACCAACCTTATCCAGCAATTCCATCGACCGGGCTTTTATATTTTTTTCGCCGCGAAGCTCCAGCGGCACCATTACATTTTCTAAAGCGGTTAATGTAGGCAGTAATTGAAAATTTTGGAAAATAAAACCAACGCATTGATTACGCACCTGCGCGCGCTGATCTTCAGTTAGCTTCCCCAGGTTTACCCCATTGAGCTCAACCAAGCCGGTTGATGAGCGGTCGAGCCCTGCACAAAGTCCCAGCAGGGTGGTTTTGCCACTACCCGACGGGCCTACAATGGCGTTGGTTGATCCGGCGTCTACCGAAAAATTAATATCATCGAGCACAACGAGTGACCTGCCCGCGCTTTGATAGGTTTTACCAAGATGAGTTATCTTTAAAATAGAATCCATTCAGGTACGTGTTTACAGTTTCGGCTACAGGTGGTAGATGGAGCAGTGCGCTAACCCTTCTTCCGGTTATTGCGTTCCTAATCTATAAAATCTCCCGGAACTCGACTAACCTATTTTAATAATTATGCCACAGATATAAAACACTGATGATAAGTAAAATAGGGGAACATAACTTGAAATTTGATGTATCATAAACGTACAGCACTTGTACGCAAATGGACTTTGTTTTTTAGTTAAGGGTTCATTAAATCATTAGTGGGTAGTTTGTCAGGAACATATTATTGATCGTTTTGACTATGATTTTCAGACTTCAAGAATTACCTGATGCTTGCCAACTCTCAACCCTCTTATCGCTTCATTACCGCGGGCGTTACCCGTCGCTAACAGATTTCGCCCTTTCAGGGCTTTTTGCGTTAACCAAAATCCTTTGATCTTTTAATCCGCCGAATCATGGTTCAGACAATAAAAATGAGAAATTTGCACAATGGATACCTTCGAAATCAAACTGCATAATGCGCCAGCCGATAGTACCGACATGGCAACATTCTTAAATGAATTATTTGCCCCCGGTTCTGAAAACTATCAACAGCTTAAACATGCCATCGAACGGGAATTCAGGCCCAACGGTTCGCCCGAGTTGATCCGGCTGGATATTGACCGCGTAAAGTTTGATGCCGCAACCGGCAAAGGCAGTTTCCGCATCGTGCTCGATATCAATTATACTTTCGGCTGCGAGGATTTATTAATTGAAAAGGAAAACCAAACCTCCGAATGGACTTTTTTTATTGATAAGGGCCTTCAAATCATCTTTTTTTATGGCTCACCTTATATCGATAGCCGCAGCACGGCTGACGAGTTTTAACCTTTCCAGTTAATGCCGCTGATGTTGTTTTGATGCAGGCGCTCCACCAACTGTCCCGTATGGTGTTGAATATGCCGGATGTTATAAAGATGCAGACCGAGCTTTGATTTTTTAATCCAGTAAAAACCACATGGCTCGGTTAGGCTTACTTCGCCGATCCTGCCGGCCATTGTTGCTGTGATAGCTGATAGATAGGATTTCAATTGTTCTTTACTATAAACTGCGGTTATTGCCACCTGTTGCCCGTTGGGGGTAAAATCACCCAGGGCGTTATAGGTGGGCAGGTGTTCCGTCCAGGGTTTAAAGTTTTGCGGGCCATCGGACAAATAGAAATCGGTGTAAAACAAAGTATGGTAAACTATTCGCCAGAAGGGGTTGCTATATTGTTCATCTGCCCACAGGTTTTCGGGGCATAGGTCAATGCAATTTTCCAACATGGCGAGGGCGGGGGTGTAGGCGGTTAGGAGTTCGTCTTTCATTTGGTGTCAATTTTTGAGGTGCAATTCCCGTTACGTTAAGGCCTGCATCGTCATGATAAGTTATCACTCACATCGTCATTGCGAGGAGGAACGACGAAGCAATCCCTGAACTTTGCTTAACAAATATACCGGTCAAAGTCGTCAATACAATACCTTTTGTCGCTCATGCAAAGTTCAGAGATTGCTTCGTGCCTCGCAATGACGCTTCTATTAACAAACGACCATTAAAAATTTACTTGCTGTAAATCAATACATTACAAAATATTTTTCACAAATACTAATCAATTAGTTGCAATACTAATTTATTAGTAACACCTTTATAAAAAAATTATTAGTGTTATGCAAAAACTGGCGAAAAGAGAAGAACAAATAATGCAGGCTATATGGCAATTAGGCCATGCATTTATAAAAGAGGTTATTAACGAAATGCCCGATCCGAAGCCGCACTACAATACCATTGCCACCATGGTGAAGATTTTGGAAGATAAAGGTTTTCTGGAACACGAAACTATTGGTAACGTTTTCCGCTATTATCCTGTCATATCAAAAGCGTTATATCAACAACATGCCATGACGGATATAGTTAACCAGTATTTCGATAATTCGTATCCCAACATGCTGATGTTTTTTGCCAAAGAGCAAAAAATATCCGAAGAAGAGTTAAATGAAATTGTAAACCTCATTAAATCGCAAAAGAAATGATACCATACATTTTGCATGTAGCCTTGCTGCTATCAATTTGCCTGTTATTTTATAAAGTATTGCTGCAAAAAGAAACTTTTTACCGCTTAAATCGCATGGTATTGGTTTTTTGTTTGGCCTTGTCGTTTGCGCTGCCGCTTATACCTGTGCCGCAGCAATTTGCGCTGAGGGAAGCGCCAAAACCCGTTGAACAAATTGTAGTGGCACAGGCAGATGAACCATCGCAAATGCCGCAAACGGATATGATAAAAAAGCTGGCTATTGCAAAAGCGGTGGCATCGGCAAAGGTGCAAGCCAGCCAGCGTGCAGGTGTAAAAAGCGCCCCGCAGGAGGTTGCCGCACCGGCAGTACCGTTATTGCAACGTGCTATAACCTGGTTATTTTATTTGTACTGGATTGGTGTTGCAGCTTTTGCATTAAACCTTGTTGTACAATTGGTTGTACTGCTGTACCAAGCTTATACCAAACCTGCTATAATCGATGGCAAATTCCGTATTGTGGAGCTCACTGGCGATAAAGCTCCTTGCTCGTTCGGTAACAGCATATTTATTAACCCCGAAAAATACGACTGGGATACCTACAGCCAGATTTTACTGCACGAAAAAATACATATACAACAGGGCCATAGCGTTGACATTTTACTGGCCGAACTGGTGCTGGTAATGCAATGGTTTAACCCTTTTGCCTGGATTTACCGCGCCGAGGTAGAGAACAACCTGGAGTTTTTGACCGACGATTCGGTATTGGGACATAAAGATGTTGAACGTTCCAGCTACCAGATGAGCTTACTAAAAGTATCAGCCCCGCACCTGGCACTGGGCATTACTACCAACTATAACCAAAGTTTACTAAAAAGGCGCATTGTGATGATGAATGCCAAAAAATCAAACATTCATATTATGTGGAAATACTTTTTCCTTGTCCCGCTGTTGGGCATACTGGCTTGTGCCTTAAATAACCCGGTTGCCTATGCTACTACAGCTATTACCAAAACAAAACCTGCCGCGCATAAAGTGTGGGTAAACAATACCGATACATCGGGCAGCTGGTTTGCTACCATTAAAGGCGATAAAGTAAGGATGGAGTTTAGGAGCGATGATGACGATCATAACTGGTCAAGCAGCTCGGATTTTAACCTGAGCGAATTTTCATCACTGCCAAAGGACAAAAAAGAGAACTTTACTTTAACCCGTGACGCCGGTACCATACTGTTTAACGGCAAGTTTGATGGTAGCCAGGGTTATGGCCATTATAAATTTACAGCTAACAAAGCGTTTAGAAATTTTTTGAGTCAGCAAGGCATTAATGGTGCTGGCGAAGGTGATGATTTTGCCTTTTTCATGATCGGCATCAATAAGCAATATGTTGAAATGCTGGCTAATAACGGTTATAAGAGCATTTCGAAAAACGATTTGATTTCGATGGGTGCCTTAAAAGTCGACGCGCCTTATATCAAGTTTTGGAAAGAAAACGGATATGAGCATTTGTCGCCCGAGAATTTGGTGTCTGCAAAAGCAGTTGGCGTCACCAGCGAATATTTAAGCGAAATACGCAAAGCAGGGTACGATCATTTGTCTGTCGATAAATTAATCAGCCTTAAAGCAACCGGCGTTACCGGGCAGTTTATCAGCAAGTTACATGCAGACGAAAAAGGTAACAAAGCAGAAAAACCTGAAAAAGCAGAGAAGCCAGGCAAAGCCGACAAGGTAGATGCCGATAATATAAGCGTGGATGATGTTATTTCCGTAAAAGCGATGAATATAGAATCGGTTTATATTAAGGAGATTAAAATGGAAGGCTATCCCAATATTTCCATTAACGAATTAACCAGTATGAAAGCGGTTGGCGTTACCCCGAAGTATATTGAAAGCTTTAAAACTGCCGGGTATAGCAACATTGCAGCTAACGATATGATATCGCTTAAATCGGTAGGTGTTACGCCCGAATACGTGAAAAGCCTGGCCGATATGGGCTATAAAAACATCCCTGCCCACGAATTGGTATCATTAAAATCTGTTGGCGTTACACCTGAATATCTGAGGGGCTTTGAAGCCTCCGGCTTTAAAAATATTTCGGCCAGGGATTTAACCTCCTTAAAATCGGTTGGTGTTACTCCCGAATATGCAAAAGGCTTTGCAGCGCAGGGTTATGCTAATATCCCGATGCATCAATTGATCAGCATGAAGTCAGTTGGTGTGACCCCTGAGTTTGTTGCAGGTTTCAGCGCTGCTGGCTATAAAAATATATCAGCTAACCAATTGGTATCGTTAAAATCAGTTGGTGTTACCCCTGCATTCGTAAAACATTTTGAGAGCCTGGGTTACAAAAATATTTCGGCCAACCAATTGGTGAGCATGAAATCGGTTGGGGTGGATGATGAATTTATATCCAGCTTTAAAAACGCGGGGTATACCAATATCCCGGTTAACGACCTGGTATCGCTTAAATCAATGGGCATAACTCCCGATTTTGCCAAGGGTTTTGAAAGCGTTGGTTATAAAGATATCCCCTACCGCGAATTGACCAGCTTAAAAGCGTTGGACATCACACCGGAATACATCAAAAGCTTCCAGGACATAGGTTTTAAAGATGTCCCGATCCGCAATTTTTCGTCCCTCAAGTCGGTTGGCGTTACCCCTGATTTTATTGCGGGATTCAAAAAAATTGGCTACGATAATATTTCTATCAACCAGGCTACCTCACTAAAAGCCACAGGTGTAACCCCCGGTTACGTAAACGATATGCGCGAAAAAGGCTTTAAATCGGACGACCTGAACAAATACATCCAACTTAAAAACGCTTTTAACGACGATAATAAGTAAAAATTAAAAAAACATAAAATTATGAACCTGAAAAATTTAACCGTAAGCCGTACCTTACAGTATGGCTTCATAGTGCCCATAGTGGGCGCGCTGATTGCCCTCTCCTGCCCTGCCATTGGCCAGGTAGTGGTTACCCCAGTAGTTACGCCTGTTGTAAACCCGGTGGTTACTTCAGTGGTTACTGCAAATGTGAACGCTGTAGTTACCCCGGTTGTTACGGCAAATGTAAACGCAGCAGTTAATGCAAATGTAAACGCAATGGTTAATCCCATTGTTAACGCAAATGTAAATGCGGTAGTTACGCCAATGGTTAACGCAAACGTAAACGCTGTGGTAACGCCGATGGTTAACGCAAATGTAAACCCTGTAGTTAACGTTAACCCCGATGTAAATGTTGACGTGAACGTTATTGGCCCCGACCGTAGCGAAGGCAGCTGGTTCGCTACCATTAAAGGCGATAAAATCAGATTTGAATTCCGTAACGACGAAGACGATAACCACTGGTCGAACGACGAGGATTTTAACCTGAGCGATTTCCCTAATCTGCCGAAAGAAAAAGGCGAATTCTCGCTAAAACGCGAAGCAGGCACAATGGTATTTACCGGAAAGCTTGATGATGGCCAGGGTTACGGTCATTATAAATTTACTGCCGACAAAACTTTTGACGATTATGTAAAAGCACAAGGCATTACCAATCTGCGCGAAAGCAGCGACTTTTCGTTTTTTACGGTTGGCCTTACCAGGGCATATATAAAAATGGTGCAGGAAAACGGCTTTAAAGATATTACCGCTAACCATTTGATTTCCATGTCGGCTATGAATATTGACGCTGCTTTTATACACCAATGGCGCGAAAATGGATTTCCAGAAATCACCACGAATCAGCTGGTAACCGCTAAATCATTAAAAATAAGCGATGCTTATATTAAAGAAATACGCGGTTCCGGTTACCCTGATATTAGCTTTAACCAACTGGTAAGCTTTAAATCGATGAATATTACCGGCGAATACATTAAAGGTTTACGCCGCGAAAAATCGGCAGATGGACAAAGTGAATTGCCTCCGGCTAATCAATTGGTAGCTTATAAATCAATGAATATTGATGAGGCTTATGTAAACTCGTTTAAAGCTGTTGGATACGATAATATCCCTTATAACCAGCTTACCGCTATGAAATCGATGGATATTACGCCCGAATATGTAAAAACCTTTGTTGATTTAGGTTACAAAAACATACCTGCGCACGATTTGGTATCCTTAAAATCAATGAATATTGATGGCGCTTTTATAAAAACGTTTGAAGATGCAGGTTATAAAAATATACCGGTGCATGACCTGATCGCGTTAAAATCGCAATCTATTACGCCTGATTACATTAAAGGGTTTGAAGCTTTAGGTTACAAAGATATCCCGCCCCA
This sequence comes from Bacteroidota bacterium, assembly GCA_013288685.1. Lineage (GTDB taxonomy): Bacteria > Bacteroidota > Bacteroidia > Sphingobacteriales > Sphingobacteriaceae > Mucilaginibacter. The sequence continues at coordinate 7,450 of JABDBM010000104.1, forward strand.
CAGCCTGATTGCCATGAAATCATTGAACATCACCCCTGAGTATATCAACGGCTTTAAGAAACTGGGCTTTACTGATATTCCTTTAAATGAGCTTCCGGGTTTGAAATCAACCGGTGTAACGCCCGAATATGTTGCCGCCATGCAGGAAAAAGGTTTAAAATCAACCGATTTAAGAAAGTATATGCGTTTGAAAAGCGCGTTTAATGAGTAGTCATTGAGTCATTAGGTCATTGAGTCATTGGTTGGTTAAATATATAATGCTTCAATGACTTAGTAGATCAGTTAATAGTTAAGATCCGTCGGCTCTAATGGGCTGGCGGGTTGATTTACGGTAGAGAGAATTTTCCCCATAGCGATGGGTTTGAAACCCATCGCTATAAAAAACCAGATAAATTTAAATCATCATGAAAAAAATATTAATCACAGGATTATCTTTTATCCTGCTGCTTGCAGGGCTTTCGGCCCGGGCGCAAACAGCCAAAGTTAAAACGGTTGTAAAATCGCAAATACATATCCATAATAACCATGGCTGGGGCCACGGTGGGCAGCATGTACCGGGTGTATGGGATGCCTATATTGAAGACGATAAGGTTTATATTGATATGACCGGCGAAGACTGGGAATCGGGCCGTACGTTTCCGTTATCGGAATTGGGTGCCTTGCCAGGCAGTACCGAAGGTTCATTTAACATGACCCGCGAATCTGGTACTATAACCTTTAAAGGCGTTTTTGAAGGCGGCAAAGGGCATGGCTTTTATAAGTTTGCCGAAAACCCAACTTTTAAGGCCTATTTGCAACAAAAGGGATATACAGGTTTAGATACCGAACTGATGCTGCATATTTTTATGACCGACATCAACAAAGGCTACTTTGAATACCTCGCTGCCAACGGATACGGATCTGTATCCAACAGTCAGCTAAAAGATTTGGCCGAGCAGGATTTAAACCGTAAAGCTTTGGGCGACTATTTCACATTATTTAAAACCGAAAATTACGGCCATCCGTCGCTGGATAAAGTGGTGGAACTGCGTGAACACGGTGTTAATGCCAAATTTGTAAACAGCTTTCACGAGATGGGCTACAAAGAAAATATCCCCCTGGATAAGGCCCTTGAGTTGCGCGATCATGGCGTAAGTCCTGACTTTATCAGCTCGTTTTTAAAAATGGGCTACAAAGACATTTCGCTGGATAAGGCAACAGAACTGCGCGACCACGGTGTAAACCCGCAATTTATTAGCAGCATGCAGGATATGGGCTATAAAAACATATCGCTTGATAAAGCACAGGAGCTGCGTGACCACGGTGTAAACGAGCAATTTTTTAATACCCTGAAAGAGCTGGGCTACAAAAATGTATCGCTCGACAGGGCTCAGGAACTGATAGACCACGGTGTAAATGCTAACTTTATCAGGAGTATCCGCGATTTAGGTTTTTCGGATGTTAGTTTGGATAAAGCGCAGGAACTGGTTGACCATGGTGTAAATGCTTCGTTCATCAAAAAAATGAAAAACAAAGGCGTTAAAGTGAATACGCTTGATGAGTACATCAAATTAAGAGATACAGGGTTTAACGAATAGTGGTTCATAGTTAATATTTCATGGTTCATAGCCGCTGCAGTTGGTTGTTAACTGTACTTCCTTACGCTTCCGGCTATGAACCATGATCTATGAACTACTAATTCACAACAATCTCCTGTGCTGTTTTTTGCGCTTCGGCGTTTTTGGGCAAGGTAATAATTAGCAAGCCATCTTCCTGTTTGGCGCTGATATTGGCGGCGTCCACCTGGCCGTTAAGGTTCAGCATTCTTTCGAACGATTTTATCGGATACTCTTGTTTGCTGAAATTGGGCAGACTTTCTTCATCCACCTGGCGGGTGCCGCTGATGTACAGGGTGTCATCCTGAACAGAAATTTTTATGTTTTCTTTAGCGTAGCCAAGCGCATAAACATAAACCTCAAAATTGGTTTCGTTATCGGCAATATTTATCGGCAGGCTGTATTTTGGTCTGCGAAAGTGTTCGCCTCTGTGTTGGCCATACCGGCCGTATGCATGATGACCGCAACCTTGTGCGCCACGTGCTGAATTATGATCTCTAAACATTTTCTGTCTTATTTAAAACCGGGCTGCATTGCCCTTCTGTTAGGGAAGACGGACGGGTTTAGAAATTACTTTAAGAAAGACAAAAAAAGTATTTATATTGAACCCAATTATACATCAAACCACCATTCAATGATTATTTCCTGCCTAAAGAACCGTTTGCTGCCGGCATGCCTTTTTTTGCTAATGCTCAATACCAGCGTTTATGCGCAAAAATCAACATCGCTTCCGCGCAGTATTCCCGAAGCAGAAGGTGTATCCTCAGCCGGCATAGATAGTTTTTTATATGCAGCAGCTAACAGTCCGCACGAATTTCATAGCATAATGGTGCTGCGCCATGGCAAAGTAATTGCCGAAGGCTGGTGGAACCCTTACAGCTCAACACTTAAACATGCCCTGTACAGCACCAGCAAAAGCTTTACGTCAACGGCCATTGGCTTTTTGGTGAGCGAAAAAAAAATGACGGTGAATGATAAAGTGGTATCATTTTTCCCTAATATGCTGCCCGATACCATAAGCCCATATCTTGCAGCACTTACCGTAAAAGATTTATTGACCATGAGCGTTGGTCAAACGCCCGATCCTACTGGTGTAATTCCCTTTACAACCGATCATTGGGTTAAAGCTTTTTTAGCCCTGCATATAGCCAATAAGCCCGGCAGTGTTTTTTTGTATAACACCATGGCTACTTATACGCTATCTGCCATTGTGCAAAAGGTTAGCGGCCAAAAAGAGATCGATTATCTGAAACCCCGGCTTTTTGATCCATTAGGCATAACCGGCGAGGATTGGGAAATAAGCGACGAAGGCGTTAATACCGGCGGTTGGGGTTTGCGCTTAAAAACGGAAGATCTGGCCAAAATGGGGCAATTCTATCTGCAAAAAGGCAGCTGGAACGGCAAACAGCTGTTGCCTAAGGAATGGGTTGATGAAGCTACAACTTTTAAAATAGACCAGGCGCCCGGCGAAGCCCAAAGCAAAAAAGATTCGAGCGATTGGAAACAGGGTTATTGTTACCAGTTTTGGCGCTGCCGCAACAATGCTTTCCGTGCAGATGGCGCTTTTGGTCAATATATTATCGTGATGCCTGATAAAGATGCCGTGGTAGCCATTACCTGCGAAACTAAAGATATGCAAGGCGAAATTAACCTGGTATGGAAATATTTGCTGCCTGCAATAGGCGGTGGTGCGTTGCCTGCTAATAAAGTCGCAGCGGCTCAACTTAAACAGCACCTGGCTGAATTAGATTTGCCGGCGCTGGCAAACACAGGCGGAAAAACTTATATAGCAGCTATTTCGGGAAAAACGTTTATGTTACAACCAAACGATTTGAATATAAAATCCATCTTCTTTAACGACGGCGGCAAGAGCTGCCAGGTAGCGCTAAAAAAAGATACAGCAACCTACTATTTTAGCTTTTCGACCGGTAAATGGCTCATTAATAAAACCAATATGCAGGGACCAAGCCTGCTATTGCAGGCTAAGGAAGATTTTTCGGCCTTGCCGCCATACGCCATTGCCGATAGTTACAACTGGCCCGACGAACACACCCTGCAATTGAAAATACGCTATATTGAAAGCCCGCATAGCGAAATGATAACCTGTCATTTCTCGGGGAATACAATAACAGCAACGGTTGAGTACAGCTTTAACTATGGATCGAAGAAAATTGAGTTGAAGGGCGAGGCTGTAAATTAATTATTGGAGATGTGCGGCTGGGGTTAATCAGCCTGGCCGCGCTTTTCGCAGCGTTTCCGCCATTCTTCTTTAAAGGCATTGCGGGTATTGTCGTCGTTGCCTATAAGTTTATCTTTTACAACATCCGATGGGTTGTAGCCCTGTATCTTCCGGATGATCCCCCCAAAATGAAAACCGCCAAACAGCAAGCGGCAAAATACCAGCAAACCGAGCGCCTGCAAGTAGTTAATAACGCTTGTGTGCAGTATTTGAGGTAAAATGGCATTCCATAAAAGCATCACCAAACCGCTTAAAAGCAATATGATGGTTATGTATATTAATCCGTATAAAAGCTTCCTGCCCATGGTTATTTGCCTGGCAAATTTACGGATTAGTTGGTTAGGTTGGGTTATTAAAAGGATGTCTTTTCACCAGGCATCAATTACGCTCCAGCGGTGTCATTTTGTAACCTTAATGTCATTTCGAATGAGGCACGAATTAGAAATCTTATAAGCCCCGCTAAACGAACTATACATGACGTCTAAATTTATTTATTAAGATTTCTCACTTCGAACTGACACAGAAGGGAGTGGGCGATCAAGTTATTCAACTCAATTACTCAACCCCAAAACTCCTCATACAAAGCTTGCAGCCGCCTACGCAGGTGTTTAACAGCGTAGCCTTTGCGGGATATGACAGTTTTTAGCTTCTCTCCTGTTTCGTCGGCTATTTGTTGCAGGGTTTTATCTTCCAGTTCGTTCCAAACAAAAACTTGCCGCTGGTTTTCGGGCAGTTCATCAAGCGCGGCAAACAACTCGTCCCAAAATACATCTTTTATATAAACCGACTCCGGATCGTTATTATCGGTCAATAATATTTCGGCGAAATTAAACTCGTTATCTTCATCATCGTCATAAACCAGGTCGTCAATCAAATCCTCAACTTTTTTTCGGCCCTTATCAATAATTTTATTGCGGGCTACTTTAAAAAGCCAGCCGCGCATTTGATCAATTTCGTCAGGGTCGTTTATATTACTTAGCTGGCACCAAACATCCTGCAAAATATCTTCGGCGTCGGCTTCGGTTTTTACCCGGCCGCGTATAAAGTTAAATAGCCCTTTGCCATAGTCGCTTACAGTGTTAATTATATTTAAAGCCTTATCAGCCATTCGTTAATTTGCTCCTTGTTTTAATTAGAAGACGAATGAGAAGCGGATTTACTTTAAATTGATTGTAGTTTATTTTTACTACTAAGTTCACCAAGAGAAAAACACAAAGAACACGAGGCTTAATATTTGTATTCATTAACTAAAACCTTTGTGTACTTTGTGATTTAATAAACTTTGCCAACCAGGTGATCAATTTGCAAGTAAAAACTTTATTTTTATCTCAAATTAAAACTCATGTTTTTCGCACTCTCCAAACTCCTGCTAATTTTCATCCTGCCTTTTACCTGGTTTTTTGTTTGCTTTATAGCTTCGTTGCTTGTTAAAAAGCCAAAGCTTAAGCGCCGGTTACGGGTGGCCTCGGTAGTCATATTACTCGTTTTTTCGAGTCCGTTTTTAATAAACCGGTTTGCCGACTTTTGGGATGTTGCCCCTGTACCCCTCAAAGCAACTCCTTACAGCTGTGTTATTGTTTTGGGTGGATTCAGCTCGGAGGGTGCCGATGGTGGCGGGTATTTTAATGCAGCTTCCGACAGATTTATAGAAGGCGTTAAGCTTTTAAAAACCGGCAAGGCGTCGCATATTTTAATCAGCAGTGGTAATGGTAATTTGATACACGATAATTTCGCCGAAGCCGACTGGGTTAAAACCCAACTGCAGCAGTTGCAAATACCGGATAGCTGTATCCTGATTGAAAACAAGAGCCGCAATACCATTGAAAATGCAGCTTTTTCAAAAGTTGTGCTTGATAAAGCGCACCTGCAGCCGCCTTATATACTGGTAACTTCTGCTTTTCACATGCGCCGCTCTTTGGGTATTTTTAAACACACGCAAATACCAGTGGTGCCTTATCCCTGTAATTACTTTGCCGGCCATGGCAAAATTGGTTTCGACGAGCTTATTCCCGACTCCGGGCCGTTCTTCATCTGGAACATTTATATTAAGGAATTGGTTGGAACAACAGTTAACTTGTTTAGATAGGGTTGGTTGATTAAGTTGGATTGCGTTGATTAGATGATAAAGTTGATTGAGTTGGATTAAGTTGATTGCGTTATATTTGCTGCTCGAATTTACCATGTAAACTTAATTATCTTAGTGAATTGCTCATTTAATCCAACACAATCAACTTAATCAACCGCTCACTTAATCAACTTAATCAACTACATGACCTATTGCTTAGGAATAAAAGTTAAAGAAGGCTTATTGGCCATAGCCGATACCCGCATTACATCGGGCACCGAAATCACCGTTAAAAAGAAAATATCGATAGAACAAAAAGACCATTTTTCGCTTTTTATCATGACCAGCGGCTTACGGTCGGTACGGGACAAAGCCGTGGTTTATTTTGACGAATTAATGGAAACTACCGAGTTTAACAAGCTATACAAAGCCGTAAATGCCTTTGGCGAACAAATAAAACGCGTTGCACAGGAGGATAAGGCTGCTTTGGAAAAGGCCGGCTTTAAATTTGACTTGAATACCATTATTGGCGGGCAGTTAAAGGATGATGATGAGCATAAGTTATTCCTTTTATACCCCGAAGGCAATTGGGTTGAACTGGGCCAGGGTGCCCCTTATGTAATTATTGGCAACTCGGGCCATGGAAAGGCAATTCTAAATCGTATATTGGATGAAAATTCGAGTTTGAAGCTATCGCTTAAAACAGGCTTCCTTTCGTTCGATTCAACTCGGGTAAGTGCCAACAATGTAGATTTTCCTATTGATGTGGCCCTTTACAAAAAAGACAGTTTCCATATTATTGAAAAACGTTACGAAAAGAAAGACCTGGAGTACATATCAACCCAATGGGACGAAGAACTGAAGTCGGCCCTTGAACACATCTCGGAAGACTGGATGGATGCTGCTTTTAATAAGTTGTAGGGGTTGTGAAAGGTTGAAATTGTTGCAGAGGTTATAAGAGGTTAAAAATATCACGGGGTTTTAATCCACTTATGTGGCTTTATTACTTTACAACATTTACAACTCCTCACAACATTTATAACAATTACAATCCTTACAACTTCTAAAACATTTACAACAACTACAACGCTTTACAACAAACATGAAATTCAACGTCTTCACCGAAATGGAATATACCGCCCGATCACCGGGCACCATTATTTTAAATATACACGCTTTGCGAACGCAGCACCAGGCGGTTATCAGCGAAACGTTTACGATTGATCCTTATATTAAGGTGGAGGAGATGACATCTGCATCAGGGGAAAACCGGGTGGTGAGGTTTGAAATTGAGCAGGACGCCGGCATTAAAGTTTCGTACAACGCCACGGTGGATAATTTTTACGAGGTGAAAGATTATTCGGACCTGGTTGAAATCCCGGTGGCAAAAATGGATGCTGCTGTTTTCCCTTATTTGTATCCCAGCCGTTATTGCCAATCGGACAGATTATACCGGCTTGCAAACAACCTGTTCGGCCACATCATGAATCCTTTTGAAAAGGTGGCTACACTTACCAATTGGATACATAAAAACGTACAGTACCTTAGCGGTTTTTCAAACGCCCAAACATCGGCTTATGATACCGTAACCGCTCAAACCGGCGTTTGCCGCGATTTCGCACATTTGGGTATTGCCTTGTGCCGTGCTTTAACCATACCCGCACGGTATTTTACCGGTTACGCTTATCAATTGCAACCGCCCGATTTTCATGCCTGTTTTGAAGCTTATTTGGGTAACGAGTGGATATTATTCGACGCTACCAAATTGGTGCCGCTTAACGGACTAATTAAAATAGCATCGGGCCGTGATGCTGCCGATACGGCCATTGCCAATATTTTCGGGAACGTTGTTTTTTCTTCGATGGTTGTGAGTTGCGAACTGGCTGATGAAGGCTTTGATCCGCTATATTATCAGGAATTGGGATTGCAGGGACTTTCTTATTTATAAGGGAAAATTGTAGAGACGAGATACTTCGCGTCTCACACCAAACAGGTAATGGCTTAACAAGAACACTCGTGAGGTTGATACGTATGTGGGAGACGCGAAGTGTCGCGTCTCTACAGAAAAATTAGACGTCGCGGGCAGATTCGAACTGCCGTGAGGGGTTTTGCAGACTCCCACCTATCCACTCGGTCACGCGACTTTAAAAAAAAACTATTTAAATCACTTATCAGTACCAGAGGCGGTTGGGCAGGGTTAACATTATCTTTCTCCGTTAAAGCGGAGCAGGAGTTAGCACCTTTTGCTGAGTCGAATCTGTAGTTTCAATCATAGGTCCGGGAGATATCAATTCCCGGCTTTCGACTTTATACGTTTTCAACTTAAAAAGCATGGTTGCTAAGACTTCAAAGGGCCTTTCCCTCAGTCTTTCTTGATAAGCATTATTATAAAGAACGATTTGTTGATGCAAACATACATATTAAATCTATAATATCGATAGAATTAATAGATTATTTTTCAAACACATCACAAATTACTGTAAATGAGTTTATTAATTTAAAATACACCCTAATTCCTTCCTCACCACCGGCGCTACCTTAGTGCCAAATAGCTCGATAGCTTTTAAGGTATTAACATGTGGCGTGTGCCCTGTTACCAATTGCGCCACAAACCGGGTATTATGGAATAATTCGTATTGCGTCATTATTTTATCTACCGCCTGCTGCACATCGCCAACTACAAGCGGACCATCTTTGCGCAGCCATTCAAACTGGTCGCGGTTCATGGGCGACCAGCCCCGGTCCTTCCCTACCCTATTCATCAGGGCTTCGTACGAAGGATAGAATTCATCTGCCGCCAGTTTTGAGTTTTCGGCAACATAAAATTGTGAAGATATGGCTAACTGCAATTTACTTACATCGTGCCCCGCCTTTTCCGCCGATTCGCGGTATAATTCTACAAACGAAACAAAATGCTTTGGTGCACTGCCCAGGATAGCGATGATCATAGGCAGATTTAAACGCCCTGCACGCCTGGCTGAAGCCGGGGTACCCCCTACCCCTATCCACACAGGGATTTGCTCCTGTATCGGTCGCGGATAAATGCCCTGGTTAATAACAGGCGGACGGAACTGGCCTTTCCAGTTAAGCACCTCTTGTTTGTTTATCTGCAAAAACATTTCCAGCTTTTCGGTAAACAGTTCGTCGTAATCATCCAGGTCAAAGCCAAAAAGCGGGAACGATTCAATAAACGAGCCACGCCCCGCAATCATTTCCGCACGGCCATTGGAGATTAAATCAACCGTAGCAAAGTTTTGGAAAGTACGGACGGGATCTACCGAGCTTAATACCGTTACCGAACTGGATAAATGAATATTTTTGGTAATAGCAGCAGCGGCAGCCATAAATATTTCGGGCGCCGATATTACAAAGTCAGGCCGGTGGTGTTCGCCGAAAGCGAATACATCTAAACCCACTTCATCAGCAAGTTTTACTTCGGCTAATAATTCCTGTACGCGCTGATGTGCGTTTACGGCTTTGCCCGCCAAATGGTCGGGTGTAACTTCTCCAAATGTGCTTATACCTAATTGCATACTGTTGCTAAAGAGGTAAAGATAAATGGAATAAAGGAGGTGATGTTTGTTTAATATGTATTTGACGTGCAGATGGCGTCTAGTTGACTCCCCCATCTTCGCTGCGCCTGGCCACCCCGCTCTGCGTTGTTGAGATGAGGAAATTAATTCATAAAAACTCTATAAA
>JABDBM010000105.1 GCA_013288685.1 Bacteroidota bacterium
CCCAATGGCGGATCGGCAACTCAATACTTTGTTGGTGAATTTGATGGGAATAAGTTTACTCCTATTGATGATAACGTTCGATGGGTTGACTATGGGCCTGACGAATATGCTGGCATCACCTGGAGCAATACCGGCAACCGTAGAATATTTTTGGGCTGGATGAGTAACTGGCAATATGCCAACCAGGTACCTACCGAAAAATGGCGCAATGCGATGACCATTCCCAAAGAACTTGCGCTAAAACAAGTGGCGGGTAAAATACTGTTAACATCTAATCCTGTAACAGAATTGGCCGTTATTGAACGTGGCCCATTTGATGTAAATAACAGCCTGATAAATGGAAAAGGCATTAAAAATACTCCAGGTCAGTTCATTTTAAAATTCGATATTAACAAGATCAATGATTACGCTGTGATACTTTCCAATGACCTGGGAGAGAAATTGGTTATTGGGTACGACAATGGTAAAAAACAGTATTTTATTGATAGATCAAAGTCGGGAAAAATTGATTTTAACGCTGAATTTGCCAAAACAACATTTGCACCCCGGCTAACCAATTTAATGGTATCCAATATCGAATTGGTAGTTGATGCATCGTCGGTTGAACTATTTGCGGATAATGGGTTCACTGTTATGACAAGTATCTTTTTCCCGCACAAGCCTTTTACTCAATTAAAAATTCAAAACAATAAGGGTGCAATTATCAAAAACCTCAAAGTACTGCCCTTAAAGTCAATTTGGTAAAAAAAATAGCACATAAAACCTTACATCCTTGAGGAAAATGGTCAGCAAATGATCAAAAAAAAAGCGATGTGAATTTAATTGAAAGCGTTCCGGAGTGAGATACGGAACGCTTTTTCTATGCGATGGATTTATTCAGTATTCCATATTCACTATTCCGGTAACCTAATCCTCTGGAAATTTATTTCGGACAGTCGTCACATCAATACCAATTTTCGTTAAAGGATCATATTCAAAAATGACCTGGGTCACTTTTTAGCAGCGGGCAATTGCAGAATTTTACAGTCAGTAATATGCTGCCGAATTTACAGCTGCCGGTATTTTTCGCACAGAACAATTAATAAGTTCATGAAACCTTAAATTTAAAAATATGAAAGATTTAGTTCCCGATAACGACCTGGAAATAGAATTACAGGAAGTTTATATGCAGACAACACACTGGTTGCAGGATATTTCCTTTCTTGAAACCGAAACGCACTTTTTTAGGAATATCCTTAATCGTTACCAGCCTTCAGCTGCCGCTGCATCCCGTAAGGAGGAATTTGATAAAGTGATACTGGCACAGGATGAACGGCTTGCAGCATTGAAAACTAAAATACCGCAATTCCTGGCTTTTCTGGAACCGTTTATCGGTGATTTAAAAAAAGGAATGAACCTTGAATTTCTGGACCGTTATAATGCGCTGCAAAATGAATTGGAAGCACTATTTAATGCATTAAGGGCAACCAAAAACGAGCTGTTTCACTACACGGAATCCATCATGCCGCCAATAAACCTTTCGTTAGTATAAACTAAATAAAATGAAAACGATTGCCGTACTGACCGATTTTTCAACTGGCTCCGCCCACGCGACACTGTTCGCCCTCCATATAGCCAAAAAAATGAAAGCCAAAGTGCTTTTGTTCAGTGTTCGACCTGTGCAAGCTGCAACGCAGTTGGTTTTTGCCGGCGAGCAGGAATCGTTTTTTGAACAGGAGCATGCCCTGGTTGATTTTGGCCGCCGTATGGCGCTGGATATGGCGGCTCGCGCATTCCCGGGTTCCTATCTGCCAGAGGTGAGTATTGATTGCGACAGTTCGGAGATTGTGGATGTTATGACGACGATTATGTACAATGAGGAAATAAGCCTGATTGTTACAGCGCCCGCTGCAGAAAATGACCTGGTAGCATTTATACTCAGTGACGTCTGCAACAAAATTATTGATTGGGCAACGGTTCCTGTGCTGGTTGTTCCGGAGTATGCGCCCATCCGCAATTTTGAAAAGATTGCCTTCGCGTCGCAACTGCATGAAGAAGATATCAACTCTATAGCTGAACTCGGCAACCTGCTGGAAAGCTTCGCTGCGGAGTTGATGGTGGCCCATTTGAATGATAACCCTTTAGATATTACCATGAGGGAAGCAGAGGAAAAACTTAACCGGGACTTGTACAAAAAACTGAATTGCGGCGGGGTTTATTTCCGTAGCATACCTGAATTACACAAGCATAAAACCTGGGATTGGTTGAAAGCCAATAAAAAGACGGATCTGCTGGCGGTGGTACAGCAGCCGAGGGAGCAAATGGCCCGCTTCTTTAAAAGGGGGCAAAACGAAGCGATTACCTATCATCTTACCCTGCCGGTGATGATACTTCCTAAAAAGCCCTAACCTAAAACGAATGGTTAGTTAACAGGCGGCACTTCAACCAGTGCCGCCTGTTCTGTTATATCTAAATTTCGATACCGGTTAACAGTGCTTCGGAGTTCGCCAGTTCACTGATCCAATCCTGGAATATTTGTGAAGTTTGATTGGCTGAGTCGGTAAAAAGAGTTTGATAATAACTGATGCCGTCCTGCAACTGCAATTTGAATTTCGTTAACTGTTTTCTTTTTTTATCGCTCAGTTCCTTTAACTGCGATTGCAGGTCATGTTGCAGGTATTCGATATACAGGTTCAGCTCCTTAATAAACATGTGCGGGCGCCTGATTTTTTCAAGCAGGTCGGTTGCGCCGTAGATGTGCCTTACCATTTCGTCCAGCGTATAGCTTCGCGAAAAATAGGCGAGATTTGGGCCGGGGCAAATGGCTACCGCCTTATTTTCCCGTGGTTTTAATAGGTCATATTTTATATAAGTGGAGGCACAAAGTCCTTCGCAAAGACAAATTTTTTCTACTACGGACTGATAGGCCTGTTCGTACTCCGGCTCAGGCATACCGGCCGATTCTAATTGCTTCAGCTTCAGTTGCTGGTACTCGCGCGAAGCAGTGCAGATTGGCTTTTCAGTAAATTCCGTGTTTGTACATAAATACTTCTTTGTACAGGGGCTTCCGGGCCTGTTTTTTTGGAGCCGGCTCAAACGAAGCGCTTCGGATGTACTTTTTTTGAAATTATTAAATAATATGCCCAGCGGCGACGAAGAACTGGTATAATAATCTTCTTCCCCGGCGTGTTCAAGTTGTTGCAGGGTTTCTTTATCAACGTTGGTTACTTCCGGTACAAGCAAAAACGGGCTGCCCCAGCCGGTGGCATCCACCTGGTAATGATCCAGCAGAAAAACGTTTTCCGATGCCGTACCGATTCCACCCTGAACGGTTAGCTTTTGTGCCGGAGCCTTCTCGCAACTTATTCCTTTTTCAACCAATGCATGTTGATAACCGGTAAATAACTCATCGGCCATTTCCTGGCGCTTCTGCTTAAATTCCTCCAGGATGGGGCCAAGTAAAAACCCTTCTGTTGCAAAGGCATGCCCGCCGCAATTCAACCCCGATTCTACCCTAAACTCAGATACCCATATCCCTTTTTTAGCCAGAAATTTGGCCTGTATAAATGCCGAACGGAAATCGCTAACCTTCAGGATAACTTTTTTACGGAGCGCGCCGTTTTGATCCGGATAAAAATCAGTAAACGTTTCCAGGTAGCTGTATAAGCGTGGGTTCATACCTGCGGACATGATTACCGACGACTGGAGACTGCTCAACGCATAGCCGCGAAGCGCCGCCAGGGCATCAGTATTTTGGTCGCCGGTAGAATCGCCCGTTGCAGTGTAGTTCATTTTGTCGACTTTCGACATAATGTTTACATCAATAGCCCCGGATGTCATTTCACTTCTCAGCAAATTCTGAAAACGAGTTTTTTGCGGGCCTTCCGCAAATTCCTGCATCAGATCGTAGCCCTGCCTTAACCTGGTATTTTCCGGTAAAAGTTCAAAATAACGGCAAAGGTCGTTACCTGTCTCGAAGGGCAAAGCCTTAAGCGCCTCAAATTGACGGGCAACCAACCGGTCCACCAGGTCCAGGTACAATGTGATCCTTCTGCTCCGGGCATCTTCTTCATTTTTTAAAATGGGTACAAAGTTCTCGCCGTTAAACACGGCATGGTACTGGCGCATCCTTTCAATCAGTTCATCATCTACTATGGACATTGTTGAGGAGATGCCGTAACGGGCAACCTTTAAAGGGGTATCAATGGAGTACCCCAATCCTAAAACTGGGATATGAAATGTATGGCTCATGTTAATTTTTAGCTTAAATAATTTTATCAGTTGAATATTGGTGAGGGCGTATTTGATTTTTTGACCGCATGTTATTTTCCGTTTTGATGGCTGCTGGAAATAAGATGTTATTTTCAAGGTGAAGATGTAAATGCGTATCCTCTTCATAAGCGGCCAATAGTTTGTACAGTACCGGGCATGTGCTGGAAGAATACGCCGGAGCGACGTAATTGTTGGTGAGTTTTCTGATTAGCCGTAAGCCAGTTACTACTCTTTCGCTTTCGGACTGCATTAACGAGATCGGCGCAGAAACATGCCCAAAATCAGCTGCCGTTAGACTGGTGCCCTTTGTATGGGCATCAAAAAGTGCAGTTATATAAGGAAACAAAACTTTTTCTTGTTCCTGACCATGTATTTCGAGCATTTTTCCGATATGGGCAAATATTTCTGCAACCTCTGTAATTTCCGGATTACGCGAACTGTTCGAAGCGGCGACTTTAAACGCCAGGTCAATGGTAAACCTGGTTTGCGCATTTACAAAACGGTGATGAAGCTGTATAATATATTTGGTAAGGAAAGTTCTATCCCAGCCTGCAAAATTCATTTCTTTTTCTGGTGGTAACCCGCCAATTATTTCCCATTGCCGCAAAACGCCGGCCATGGATTGCTCTTTTCCTTCAAATACCTGCGCAAGTGTTCTGTTTCCATCGGAACTGAAATCTATATCAAGACTGTTTAAAGCCCGGGATTTACGGTAATCAAGGGAAATTATTTTTCCTATTGTTTCCTCATTATTAGTTACGCTGCTTTTTGTAATTTTTATCAACCATTTTTTCGGCCCATTTTCAAGTAATTCCCATCGGAACGTAGGTCCGCGCTCGGCTATAAGCCGATAATAGAGCTCCCTGGAGTCATTGTCATCATTATTAATCACCATTGCATGGCCTGGCCTCAGGGCGTCAAACTTTTCCGAGACGATCGGATACTTTAAGCGGGTTTCAACAGGGGTCAGTTCTAATTGCTTGGGTAGTTCCATTTTTAACATTGTCCGCAAAGCTACCCTACGGATAAGGTTAAATAAATGACGAAGGTCATAATCGGTCCGAATGAAGCTAATTTAATGGCTGCCATGTTTGCAGCATGTTTGTAGTACCCGAATGATTTTTAAAAGGTGACCGGGATCACTTTTTTTAACAATCCGTATCATTCCGCAACAATCGGCAATAAGTCATTTTTGGAACTTTAAACCGAAACAAAATGCCGGAAACAAAAACGCTTGTTATAGCCAGTTGCTACCATTGCGGTGATGAGTGCCTCACCACAGCCTATCAAACAGATCAAAAGCAATTTTGCTGCCAGGGTTGCCAGAGTGTGTACACCATACTTAGCGGCGCCGGGCTTTGCAGTTACTATAACTATAACCAACATCCCGGGACAACCCGAATAAGGACGGACAAGCGATTTGATTACCTGAGCGATCCGGACATACTGGCGGAACTGCTGGATTATGGGGATGAGCGCATTTCTATCATAACACTTTATATACCACAAATACATTGCAGCTCGTGTTTGTGGCTACTGGAACAATTAAACCGTTTCAACCCGGCCATCCACTATTCCCGGGTCGACTTTCTTAAGAAACAGCTTATCGTCCGTTTTGATCCACGGGAAGTAACGCTTCAGCAATTGGTAGAATTACTAAATGATGTGGGATACGAACCGCTGATCAGCCTGCAGGATGTGATCAAAAAACAAAACAAAGCCGAAAAAGGAAACCTGGTACAAAGGATTGCCGTTGCCGGATTTTGCTTCGGCAATGTGATGCTCCTTAGTTTCCCCGAATATTTCGGCCTCTCAGGATATGAACAGACCTTTCGCCATTTTTTTGGCTACCTTAATATCCTGTTCACATTGCCGGTTGTATTCTTCAGCGGGTTCGGCTACTTTGTTTCCGCCTGGCATAACCTGAAAAATAAGGTTTTAAATATTGATTTCCCGCTGGCTTTGGGTATAGCGGTGTTGTTTATCAGAACCGCGGCCGAGGTACTAACCAATTCAGGAGCCGGTTTTGCGGATACGCTGTGCGGCCTGGTATTTTTCCTGCTGATCGGGAAGTTCGTGCAACAGAAAACTTATCACCATATATCCTTTGAGCGGGACTACCGTTCTTTTTTCCCGGTTGCCGTTCAGGTTATTATGGAGGGGAAGGAAAAGCCTGTACCGCTTTCTGATTTGATAACCGGGCACCGTATGGTGATCCGTCATAATGAGATTATCCCTGCCGATGCTATCCTGCTTAAAGGGGAGGCGCTAATTGATTTTAGTTTCGTAACTGGGGAGGCGGTTCCGGTAAATAAAACCCTGGGCGAAATTATTTACGCCGGAGGGCGCCAAATGGGCGAGGCCATTGAAATGGAAGTGATTAAACCGGTTTCGCAAAGTTACCTAACCCAGTTGTGGAACAACGAGGCTTTTACGCGGAAGCAGGATAACCGTATGAAAACTTTTAACGAACGGGTTAGTAAGTATTTCACCATCGTGCTGATAGCTATCGCGGTGGGTACGCTGCTGGCCTGGCTGCCTTTTAGTTTTCGGCACGGCATTGATGCCTTTACAGCGGTTCTTATTGTTGCCTGCCCCTGTGCCCTTGCTTTAAGTACACCATTTACAATGGCCGCCGCTTTAAGCATTTTCGACCGCAACCTCTTCTATTTAAAAAATACTACTGTTGTTGAACAGATGGCTCGTATTGATACCCTGGTTATGGACAAGACAGGCACTATTACCACCGGCAGCAGCAAACAGATGGAACTTGGGGGAGTGTTAGACGAGGAACAGCGACAGCTGATTTATAGCGCATGTTCTAATTCAATACATCCGCTCAGCCGAATGATTTGCCAATATTTTGGAGACCTGCAAAAGCTTCCCGTATCACGGTATGAGGAGATTGCCGGAAAAGGGATTTCGGCCACGGTGAGCGGTCATCAACTGCGTATTGGCAGTGGTGGCCTCATCTTCGGCTATTTCACAGAAACAAAACAGATGACCCGTGTTCACCTGATGATTGATGGGGTTTACCTTGGTTATTTCGGATTTTATCATGAGTACCGGGAGGGCCTGAAACAGATTGCTCAGCTGGCTCCGGCATATTCACTTTACCTTTTGTCGGGCGATCAGGATCATGAACGCTCAGCGCTGATCCCTTATTTTAATCATGACGGGCACCTGTATTTTAACCAATCGCCCCAGCAAAAGCTTGATCATATAGCGGCACTTCAGCAAGCAGGGCATAAGGTGATGATGCTGGGCGATGGGCTGAATGACTCTGGGGCTTTGAAACAAAGCGACCTTGGCGTTGCGGTTACCGACAATGTTAATAATTTTTCACCAGGCAGCGATGCGATACTCGACGGACGCGCATTTCACAAACTGCCGGCCTTCCTGCGTTTTTCTAAAGACACCGTTACAATTATTCATTTGTCATTCCTCATCTCCCTCACTTATAACCTCATTGGGCTCAGCTATGCGGTAACTGGTCGGCTGTCGCCATTGGTGGCGGCCGTGCTGATGCCTTTGAGTACCGTCACCATTATTTCATTCACCACATTGGCTACCCATTTTACTGCGAAAAGGAGAAACTTACTATGAACATCATTTATTTTTTGATAGGCTGCAGCGTGCTGCTGGCGCTCATTTTCCTGGGGGCATTTTTTTGGGCACAACGCAGCGGCCAAAATGATGACCTGTATACACCCGCCATGCGCATCCTGCTGGATGATGAACAACCCCCTGAGGAAAAAAATGACTGAGATCATTTTTAAAACCAACTGTCATCATTCTGTCATCCAATAGCCCTTAATAATTTTACACCCATAAACAGAGAACAATTTATGCAGCCCGAAAATTTTTACTATGACAATAAAATCGTCCGGAACTTTGGTATAGCCACTGTCATCTGGGGGATTATCGGCATGACTGTAGGCTTAATTATAGCCATCCAGCTTTATCACCCTGCCGCCAACATGGGAAACCAGTATACTACTTACGGACGTATTCGTCCACTGCACACTAACGCGGTAATTTTCGCGTTTGTGGGCAACGCCATTTTCATGGGTGTTTATTATTCACTACAACGATTACTTAAAGCGAGGATGTTTAGCGATGTGCTCAGTCAAATCCACTTTTGGGGATGGCAGCTCATCATTGTTTCGGCGGTTATTACCCTTCCATTGGGGTTAACCACATCACACGAATATGCAGAGCTGGAATGGCCGATAGATATTGCCATTACTATTATCTGGGTGGTATTCGGCTGGAACATGTTTGGCACCATTTTTAAGCGCCGCGAAAGACACTTGTACGTGGCCATCTGGTTCTACATTGCCACGTTTGTAACTATTGCCGTGCTGCATATTGTTAACTCAATTGAGTTGCCTGTTTCGCCGTTTAAAAGCTATATGGTTTATGCAGGTGTTCAGGATGCATTGGTACAATGGTGGTATGGACATAATGCAGTAGCATTTTTCCTTACAACGCCTTATTTGGGTATGATGTATTATTTCCTGCCCAAAATGGCTAACCGCCCAATTTATTCGTACAAATTAAGTATCCTGCACTTTTGGGCGCTTATATTTATTTATATATGGGCCGGTCCGCACCACTTGTTATATACCACTTTGCCTGGCTGGGCACAATCGTTGGGTGTGGCATTTTCTATCATGCTCATTGCTCCAAGCTGGGGCGGTATGATCAATGGTTTGCTTACGCTACGCGGCGCCTGGGATAAGGTAAGGGATGATGTTATTTTAAAGTTCATGGTTGTAGCCTTAACCGCCTATGGTATGGCCACTTTCGAAGGACCGATGCTTTCGCTGAAACAAGTAAACGGAATTGCACATTTCAGCGACTGGATCATCGCACACGTACACGTTGGGGCTTTAGGCTGGAACGGATTTTTAACGTTTGCTGTTTTATACTGGCTGATACCACGTATTTATAAAACAGAATTGTTTTCCAAAAAAATGGCCTCGTTCCATTTCTGGATCGGCACGCTCGGCATCCTGTTTTATGCTATACCAATGTATTGGGCCGGCTTTACGCAAAGCCTGATGCTGAAGGAATTTACTCCCGAAGGCATGCTGAAATATCCTAACTTTTTAGAAACTACGCTGCAAATACTGCCAATGCACATCATGCGCTCGGCAGGGGGCGCTATGTATCTGTTAGGTGTAATTGTAATGGCTTATAACTTAACACGTACAGCTTTACAGGGCAAACTGGTGGCAAACGAAGCTGCCCAGGCAATGCCTTTGGAACCAGCAAACCAGGTTGCACGGGAAGCTCACTGGCATCGCAGGCTGGAACGCAGGCCTATACAAATGCTGATTGCGGCGTTGTTGGTTATCCTGGTGGGTACTTTCGTAGAACTGATGCCGACGCTAACGATATCTTCCAATATTCCTACTATAGCAGCTGTTAAACCCTATACCCCGCTGGAGCTTCAGGGTAGAGACCTTTATATCAGGGAGGGCTGTTCTAACTGTCACTCCCAAACGGTTCGCCCTTTCCGTTCAGAAACAGAGCGTTACGGCGAATATAGTAAGGCCGGCGAGTTTGTTTATGACCATCCATTCTTGTGGGGTTCAAAACGTACAGGACCCGATTTGGCCAGGATTGGGCAAAAATACGGCAATGCATGGCACTATAATCACCTTATGGACCCGAGGCTCATGTCGCCCGGAAGCATCATGCCTGAATATAGCTGGCTGATTACACAAAAATTGGATACTTCACTAACCCGTGCCAAAATCCATGCCATGCGTACATTGGGTGTTCCTTATCCCATAGGCTATGAGAACATTGCCAACCAGGATCTAGACAAACAAGCCAAAGCAATCAGTGCGAACCTGTATGAGGATAAGATCAAGGTTAAAAGCAACCGGGAGATCATTGCCATCATTGCTTATCTGCAGCGCCTTGGAACAGATATTAAAGCCAACAAAACCGTAAACAACATTAAATAATAAAGATCATGTTTAAGCAATTCACGGAAAATATCGATTCCAACCAGGTTTACCTGATTTCATCCTTAGGAGTATTCTTTGTGTTCTTTATAGTCGTAACGGTCATGCTCATCCGCATCAGGAAACCGCATGTAGAACACATGAGCGATTTGCCATTACGCGACAGTTTAACCGATTTACCACAATC
This sequence comes from Bacteroidota bacterium, assembly GCA_013288685.1. GTDB lineage: Bacteria > Bacteroidota > Bacteroidia > Sphingobacteriales > Sphingobacteriaceae > Mucilaginibacter. The sequence goes on from JABDBM010000105.1 coordinate 10,420, forward strand.
TTTACAATCATGAAGCACCACCGGATTTTCATATTTTTAGTTTTATTACTACTATTTATACAGCCTGCCATGGCCGACGACGACAGCGTGGCAACCGGCGATTTGATGAATTATATAGCTTTTGGCTCTTTTTTCGCCGTGCTCCTGTTGATTTTAGCAGCCATGCTGGTTGTTTTAAGGGCCTTCAGGGTGCTAACCCGCGTTTTACTCAAACATCAGGGATTGAATTCCGCCCAGATAGCGGCAGAAATGAACCCGGTTAAAGCAAAGAAACCCAAAGCCGAGGTTTGGCAAAAGCTATTATCGCTTAAGCCGCTGGCCCAGGAACATGAACTTTTGATTGCCCATGATTATGATGGCATACAGGAATTGGATAATCCCATACCCGCCTGGTTTATGTACTTGTTTTATGGCACCATAATCTTTGCAATAGGATACCTGCTTAATTATCATGTATTTAAAACCGGACAGCTCCAATACGCCGAATATAATACCGAAATGGCGCAGGCAGCTATTGAAAAGAAGGCATTTTTAGCTAAAGCCGCTAACCGTGTGGATGAAAATACGGTTAAGTTAGTGAGCGATCCGGCAGTGCTTGCATCTGGAGGTGCTATTTTTAAAAGTACCTGCGCACCCTGCCATGGAGAACATGCCCAGGGGAACGTAGGTCCTAACCTTACAGACGATTACTGGCTGCATGGCAGTAAGATTAACGATCTGTTTAAAACCATAAAATATGGTGTGCTATCCAAAGGTATGCCCACCTGGGAAAAGCAACTATCGCCAAAGCAAATATCTGATGTTGCTAATTATATAAAATCATTGCATGGTACAAACCCGGCAGGCGCCAAGGCGCCGCAGGGAACAAAGGAAGAGGATACAGATAAAAAATTGGTTGCAAATAATTAGATAATGGACGGATTACTGGTAGCAAATGAAATCAAGAAGCGCAAGTGGCTCTATCCGCTGATTCGTAAGGGTAAGTTTTATCATTGGCGGTCCGCGATCAGCTATGTATACCTGTTGTTTTTTTTTGCGGGCCCCTTTCTGCGTATTAACGGACAGCCACTTTTGCTTCTTGATTTTATCGACCGCCAGTTTGTAATTGCAGGGCAGGTTTTCTGGCCGCAGGATATTTTCCTGTTTGTACTGGCTTCGCTGGTGTTTTTTGTATGCGTGGTTTTGTTTACTATCGCCTTTGGCCGTATATTTTGCGGCTGGATTTGCCCCCAAACCATTTTTATGGAGCTGGTGTTCCGGAAAATAGAGGTGTGGATAGAAGGCAGCCCCGCAAAAGCAAAAAAACTGGATGCCGGGCCATGGACAAGGGAAAAAGTGTTGAAGAAAGGATCAAAGCACACTTTGTTTATTTTGATATCGTTTTTAATCTCCAACACCTTTCTGGCCTATATCATTGGCAGCGGTGGCCTGATAAAAATTATTACAGAACCTGTTGCCTTACATTGGGCAGGATTTTTAAGTATTTGGGTGTTTACCCTGGTATTTTATATTATTTACAGCAGGGTGCGCGAACAAGTGTGTACTTTATTTTGCCCTTATGGCCGTCTTCAGGGTGTGATGATAGACAAACACACCCTGGTTGTGGCTTACAATGATGTAAGAGGTGAACCACGTGGTAAATTAGACAGAAAGGCGGACCCGCTTATCAAAACCAAAGGCGATTGCGTGGATTGCGGGTTGTGTGTGGATGTTTGCCCAACCGGCATCGATATCCGCAAAGGCACCCAGTTGGAATGCATTAACTGTACGGCCTGTATTGACGTGTGTGATGAAGTGATGATCAAGATTGATAAGCCGAAAAATCTGATCGGGTTTTTTTCTGAAAACATGATTCACAAACAGGAAAAGCCTGCATTTACAGGGAGAATGATGGGTTATGCCGGGGTAATCGTCACATTGATGACGGTGCTGTGTTATTTTATTTTCAGCCGGGGCGATATGGATCTTACCGTTTTGCGAAGTGCAGGAATGCTGTACCAGGAACAACCCGGCCATTATATCAGCAATATTTATAATGCCGAAATTATCAATAAATCGAATACCGGGAGGGATATAAGTATAGTTCCGGCGGATCCTTTAGTTAAAATAAAATACATTCAGGCACCAGGAAAAATTGGGGCAGGTGCGTCGGCGAAAACTATGTTCTTTTTATTTATACCTGAAAAGGACATCCACACCGAGAAAACTGATTTAAAAATCAACCTCGTGTTCAACAAACAAATAATACAAACCATAAGCACCACTTTTGTGGGGCCATCAAACGATTAAAATTATGAATTGGAACTGGGGGAAAGGAATTGTAATGGGCATGGTCCTGTTTATATTATTTATTAGCGCTATGTGCGTTTATATGTTCAGGATGCCCGCAGATGAATACGACCATCATTACTATGAAAAGGGGCTTAATTTCGACAAGGATTATGCTAAAGAAAAACAGGTTGTTACCGATAAGGCACAGCCGGTAATCCGGATATCGGGGCGGCAGGTGCAGGTGGCATTTGCTGACCAGGCAACGGGAACGGCAAGATTTGTCCGGCCATCGAGTGAGGCCCTTGACAAAACCTACACCATTGTTACCGACGCTAATAAAACAACTGTACTTAGCGTTAGCTCGCTGGCAAAAGGCAACTGGCATATTGTACTGGAGTGGAAAAGCGGACTGAAAGATTATCTTTATGAAAAGGAGGTGTATCTGCAATGAACGCCAACCAGATCGCATTTTATATTGGGTTGTTTGGCAGTGTTCATTGTGTGGGTATGTGCGGTCCGCTGGCATTTGCCATCCCGTCTTTTCATACCCGGTGGTGGATGGTCATTGCCGATAAGTTGATCTATAACGCGGGCCGGGTGTTGACTTATACTTTATTAGGTTTCCTGATTGGCCTGCTGGGCAAGCAACTTTGGCTGGCCGGATTACAGCAAAGTGTCAGTATCATCAGCGGGATACTCATCATTGCGGCCGGTTTTTCAAGAATGTTTAAAGTTCAGTTCAGCCAAAGCCGGTTGATGCCTGTGCTATTAAAACCGATTCAAAAATTGATACACTATGCGCTGAATCACCAGGCAGGGCACTTTGCTGTAGGTTTGCTTAATGGGTTTTTACCCTGTGGATTTGTTTACCTGGCACTCATTGGTGCGGTTAATACCTCCTCGCCAGCCGCTTCGGCACAATACATGTTTTGGTTTGGGATTGGCACCTTTCCCTTGATGCTAATCGCTACGGCAGGAGCCGGTTACATAGGCCCGGTATTTCGCCGAAGGATAAACAAAGGAATGCCTTACCTGATGGTATGCCTGGGTTTTTGGTTCCTGCTTAGGGGAATGGGCCTGGATATACCGTATCTGAGTCCCGCAAAACAGGCATCAGGCGTAGCCCTCTGTCATTAACAACAATTAATTTCAAGAAAACTTGCTTACAGGCAGACCGTTATACGGCCATGCTAAATAATTGCGTGGTTGGTTGAGCAGCCCAGAGGCGTGCATCAAGGCATGCACATATATTTCGCAGAAAACTGTTCCCTATCGGTGTAACAGTGAGACCCGTAGCGCTCAGCGCTATCAGGCCGTCATCTTCAAGCTCTTGCAATCTAACCAATGCCCCGGCAAGCACTTTGCTGCTTTCCGGCCGCTGTGTCCATTGTGTTTTATTTTTACACATAATGTCGAGGATATGCCGGCGCAACAGGAGGTCTTCATCGTTGAGCAGGTGACCTTTCATCAGGGCGAATTCGCCGGCACTGGTTAGCGCCAGGTATTCTTCCACTGTTTTTACATTTTGGGCAAATCCGTACCATGAATCGCTGATTGAGGAAACGCCCAGGCCAACCAGAAGCTGGGTGTGCTGCTGGGTATAGCCCATAAAATTACGGTGCAGTCCGCCGGATCGGGCCGCTTCCAGCAATTCATCGCCCGGAAGGGCAAAATGGTCCATGCCGATTTCCTGGTAACCGTACCTGTTGAGCAGGCTCCTGCCAACTTCATGTAATTTAACTTTCAGATCAGTGTCGGGCAGGTCAGCCTCGGTGAAGCGGCGCTGGCCGGGTTTAACCCAGGGGACATGTGCATAACTGTAAAATGCGATCCGGTCGGGCTTAAGCGTGCTGACGATATTCATCGTATTGATCAGTCCTTCGAGGTTTTGGAGCGGAAGCCCATAGATAAGGTCATAATTGACAGAGGTATAGCCTATTCGCCGTGCCTGGAGGGTAACATCCAGCACCTGCTCAAAGGTTTGCTGACGGTTGATAATAAACTGTACTTTAGGGTCAAAATCCTGGATACCCAGGCTCAGTCGCCGGAAGCCCAGATCATACAAAGTCTGTAGGTGACCTACCGTGGTATTGGCCGGGTGCGCTTCAAAACTGAACTCCGCTTTCTCATGGATGTGGACGTCTTCCAGTAACCCGTCAATTAATTTATGGAGATTTTCGGCACTGAAAAATGTGGGCGTGCCACCGCCCAAATGCAATTCGCGGATAACCGGTACGTCCGGAAAAATACTGCAGTACAGTTTCCATTCCTTTAAAACCCCTTCAATATAGGGCTCCTCTACGCTGTGGTTCCTGGTGATCCGGGTATTGCAGCCGCAATAGGTGCATAAACTTTCGCAGAAAGGCAAATGTATGTATAAGCTGATACCGGAAGTCTCGTTGCTTTCATCAAAAGAGCGTTTAACGGAGTCGGTCCATGATTTGACTGAAAAAGTATTAGCGTCCCAGTAGGGCATGGTGGGGTAGCTGGTATAGCGCGGAACGGCAACATTGTATTTGCCGGTAAGGGTTTTAAGGAGGTTTTCCATAATTCAGGAATGAGCAGTTTTTTCGGTTTGGGGGATGCTTTTAAATTTTTTTATACCAACACAGGCATTGTCAACACATTTTCCGGCTTGCCAAAGGTCCAGGTTCCAAATGGTTTGGTCGGCAATTTCCTGCAGTGCTTCACGTGTCAGGTAGGCTTGATGCGGGGTGATCAGCACATTTGGGTGGCTCATCAATTTTACCAGCAGGGGATCTTTAACAGTGTCATGCTGATGGTCCTCAAAAAACAAGCCTTTTTCAAACTCGTATACATCAAGTCCCAGGTATCCTAATGTATTGTTTTCCAGTGCGTCGAGCACACTGGCTGTATCGATAAGCAGTCCACGGGAAGTATTGATCAGCATTACCCCTGGCTTCATTATTTTCAGGGTTTGGGAATTGATAAAATGCCGGGTATCGCTGGTAAGCGGTATATGTAAAGAAATGATATCTGCGTTTTGCAGTAATTGCTCAAAAGATACCTGCCTGATGTAACGCAAGTTGCGTGGCATAGCCAAATCGTAGCCAATAACACGACAACCCATGCCATGATAAATAGCTGCTACAGCCTGCCCGGTTTGACCCAAGCCAATTACGCCGACGGTTTTGCCCGAAAAATTAAACCCCACAAGATCATCGTTCCTGAAATCGAATTCGTGGCTGTGTTGGTCGGCTTTCATCATCTGCCTGTTAAGGGCAAAGGCCATTCCCACGGCATGCTCGGCAACCGCCTGCGGAGAATAAGAGGGCACATTCGCGATTTTTATTCCAAAGGCCGCAGCCGCTTCCTCATCGATATGGTCAGTTCTGGCAGATCTGGTGACGATAAATTTGATGCCAAGCGCAGCTAATTGTTCAATCACCGGTGCCGATACATCGTCGTTGGTAAAAACAACCACCGCGTCTTTTCCCTGTGCATAAATGGCCGTTTCCGGCCCAAGTGGATTTGAGATCAGCGTGATGTCATGTTTTTTTCGGTTGGCTTTCGCCAGGTATTCCTTTTCAAAAGGTTTAATGCTATAAGCTACCGCTTTCATTTCACATAGTTTTGATTAACAAAGCTATCGCTACACACTTGTCTGTAGAATGAGCGGCATCAGCAGAATTAATGATGGTAATCAGTTTTTCATTTTTTCGAGTTTCGCTGGTTCCAGCAGTGTAATCACGCTCCCTTTCTTTTCGATCAGTCCTTCGTCCTTAAAATCAGACAAGGTACGGCTCACCGTTTCGGTTGCCATTCCGGCCATAGCGGCCAGGTCCTCCCGGGAAATTTTAAACCCTTCGGTTAAATTCCCATGTTGGCGGGATAAACGGATCATGGCTTCGGCCATTCGTTTTCGGACCGAATGGTAGGCAAGCTGCATTAACTGCTCCTCCTTGTCGCGGATATCGTTGGCCAGTAGTTTGATGAACTTCCGGGCAACTTCGGGATACAGGTTAAGGAGTTGCTCCAACTGGTCCCTCGGGATGAGGCAAACAACACTGTCCTCCAGCGCAGTAGCTGTGTCGGTATAGGGTTCGTTAGAGAGCAAGGCATTTATCCCCAGGTATTCTTCGGCTCCTACTATCCCGGTCATCAGTTCCCGGCCATCCTCGGCGAGGCGGATCGTTTTGATCTTTCCGCTGATAACCAGGTACAGGCCGGTTCCCCGGTCGCCATCGTAATAGATCACCTGGTTTTTTTTAAACT
>JABDBM010000106.1 GCA_013288685.1 Bacteroidota bacterium
CAGGCACATCCAGTGGATGTTGATTTGAAAAACCAACCTTTGGAAGAAGTTTTGAAGGCTTGTTTTTCAAATCAGCCATATACTTATGAAATCGTTAATAAAACAATTGTCTTAAAACTGAAGGAAAAGCCTGTCGCAAAAAAGGAAGCTGAAGTTCCAGTAACCGTCACTGGCAAGGTTCTGGACGAAGCGGGTCAACCTTTGCCCGGCGTAACCATTCGGATCAAAGGCACTAACAACGGAACTGTAACCGATGCCAAAGGCGCTTACAGCATCACAGTACCCGATGATAATACTATCTTGGCCTTTTCCTTCATCGGCTATGAGTCCCAGGAATTACAAGTAAAATACATTTCCGCAAATTCTGTTATCACGCTGAAAGCGAGCAGTACGAACCTGAAGGAAGTAGTTGTCAACAAAGGTTACTACACGACCACCGAAGAACTTAATACAGGCAGCGTTTCCTCAATTTCTTCCAAAGAAATAGCCGAACAACCCGTCAACAACGTCCTTGAAGCCATGGAGGGCCGCATCCCCGGTCTGTTCATAACCCAGGGCTCCGGCAATGCTAATGGTAGCTTTACTTTCCAGATCCGAGGGCAAAACAGTATAGCAAACGGAAATGATCCTTTTTTTGTGATTGATGGAGTTCCATACATCTCTAACTTGCAAACAACGAGTGATGTCGGACAATCCCTGAACTTTACAGGTGGGAACCCCTTAAATTTCATTAATCCCAATGATATCGAAAATATCGAAGTATTAAAGGATGCTGACGCAACGGCAATTTACGGTTCACGCGGCGCAAATGGTGTGATTTTGATTACTACCAAAAAAGGCAAGGCAGGCAAAACTAAGATCGATGTGAATTTTAGCCAGGGCATTGGTCAAGTGCCACGCTGGATGGATCTTTTGAATACACAACAATACGTACATATGCGTAAACAGGCATTCATAAATGATGGATTGCCTATCCCGACAATTACTACTTCCCCAAATGACAGAAATTACGACATCAACGGTACATGGGATACAACCAAATATACCAATTGGCAAAAGGTATTAGCGGGTGGAACATCACATTATACTGATGCACAAGCCACGGTTTCCGGGGGCAATGAAAATACACAATTTACTGTCGGTGGAACCTACCACCGAGAGACGTATGTTTATCCGGGCGACTTTTCAGATCAACATGGCGGTATGCACTTTAGCATAAACAGCAGTTCTCCAAATAAAAAATTTAAAATACTGGTTAGTGGAAGCTATATTAATAGTAATAATACTGCACCGCAGTCTGGACCAAATCCCGCTTCTATAGCCCCGGATCAGCCCGATGCTTTGAATTCCAACGGCTCGTACAACTGGGCATATAATCCCTCGGGAATTAGCACCATAAGCTCAAATCCATTGGCCAATTTATTGGCAAAAGTTCAATCTAATTCTAATAATGTGATAGGAAATTCTGTTTTAAGTTACCAAATATTAGATGGTTTGGTTATAGAAACAAGTTTAGGATATAGCAGTTTGGTTGTCGACGAAAAAGAGGCTGCCCCTTTTGAATATTTTAGCCCTAGTTCTGGGGTTCAAACAGTTATAGCACAATTTGTTAATAACAACATTCACAATTGGATAGTGGAGCCCCGGCTGAGTTATCAGCGAAAAATCGGTATCGGCAAATTAAATGCGTTAATAGGTTCGTCGTTTCAGGAGAATTATTCGGATGGCTCTAACATTCTTGGTTTCGGCTACACTAATGATGCGCAACTTTCAAGCCTCGGTGGAGCAAGCAGTTACTTCGCTAATACGATATATTCAAGATATAAATATAGCGCGGTATACGCTCAATTAAGTTATAATATAGCGGATAAGTATATCTTAAATATAACCGCTAATCGCGACGGCAGCAGCCGGTTTGGTCCGGGTCGTCAATTTGGAAACTTTGGCGCTGCTGGTGCGGCATGGATATTTTCCAAAGAGAAAATCATTGCAGACAATTTACCGTTTTTAAGTTTCGGCAAATTGCGTGGCAGTTATGGCATAACTGGGAATGACCAGATTGGTGACTATGCGTTTTTGGATCTTTATTCGAACAGTTCCTATCCTTACTCTGGTACGCCAGGCCTTGACAATACGAAGCTTTTTAACCCAAATTTGGAATGGGAAATCAACAAAAAACTTGAAGGTAGTGTTGATTTGGGTTTTTTACAAAACAGGATCCTGTTTTCAGCCAGCTATTACCGCAATCGGTCTAATAATCAGTTGTTGAGTGCTCCTTTACCTTCAATAACTGGCTTTACAGGGATTACAGAAAACCTACCGGGCACAGTTCAAAATACCGGTTGGGAGTTTACTTTAAATACGACCAATATCAAATCGGACCATTTTACATGGTCCAGTTCGTTCAATCTTACCGCCAACAGGAACAAGCTAGTAGCGTACCCTGGTTTGGAAACATCTTCTGCGCGGTTCAATTATGTCATTGGCGAACCACTATCTATTCGAAGAGTTTTTAAGTATGCAGGTGTAAATTCAACGACAGGACAATACGAGTTCGTATCGGCTAATGGCAGTTTAACAACTAATCCGAGTCGCACGACCGATATCACATCAACTGAGGATCTAACGCCGAAATACTACGGCGGATTAGCCAACACCTTCAAATTGAACAGGTTTCAACTTGATATTTTTCTTCAATTTGTCAAACAGAACGGATATAAATATTTGAGTAACTTTATACCTGGATATCAAGGTTACAATCAACCGGTTTCGGTTTTGACCGCTTGGGCCAAACCAGGTGACATTTCCAACTACCAGCCCTTTTCGGAAAATTTCACAAAATATACCGCGTACAATAGCGCTTATAACAGCACTTTAAACTTCGGCGATAACTCTTATATAAGAGTTAAGAATGTCGCGTTGTCTTATTTGGCACCAGATTCATGGAAACAAAAATTGCATTGCCAAAGCATCCGGCTTTACTTCCAGGCCCAAAATTTATTCACTTTCACCCATTACAAGGGTTGGGACCCGGAGACCGGTACAAGTTTGCCGCTGCTACGAATCATGACAGCCGGCGCTCAAGTTGCGTTTTAATAATGTAATTAATAAACAGACTATTAATTAAAAAAGACAATGAAAAATAATATATATATCTATTTAATAATGATTTTTCTTACAAGTTTCCAAAGTTGCAAGAAAGACGTAACTGTTGCGCCGCCGATCAACAGCTTGACTAGCACCTCTATTTATTCAAGCAGCGGGACAGCCACAGCTGCAGTTAATGGGATTTTTGCTCAGATGTCCAATATCGATTTTTTTGGCTCCGGAAATTTCGGTACAGCGTCGACCTGTAGTTCTTTTTTTGGATTGTCAGCCGACGAACTGCAGGTTATCAATGGTGCTAATGGTCGAATAACGCCAATTGCGTATACAGATTCCTTTGGAGGGTTAATTACTGAAAATTTGTTTTGGAGCAGCCTGTATAACACAATTTATAATGCGAATGCTGCAATTGAAGGATTGTCAACTACCACCGCTGTTACCTCACCTTTAAAAGAGCAGCTTATTGGAGAAGCGGAATTTGTGAGGGCCTTTTGTTATTTCTATCTGGTCAATATCTATGGCGATGTACCCTTAATAACTAGTACGAATTATCTGGTTAATCAGTCGGCATCCCGCACTGCAGCTTCCGATGTGTATAAGCAAATTACTAACGACTTGTTAGATGCAAAATCAAAGTTGAGTGAAAGTTACCTCTCACCATCCGGCAAAACTGCAACCGAGCGGATACTACCCAACAAAGGCGCCGCTACAGCATTATTGGCTCGGGTATACCTCTACTTGAAAGACTATACAAATGCCAAATTGCAAGCAGGGGAAGTGATTGCTAATTCGAATTATGCGCTCTTAAGCGACCCCAACGCAGTTTTTCTTACCAACAGCCAGGAAGCCATTTGGCAAATACAGCCTACGGTGCCAGGTTATAATACACCCGAAGGTTATATGTATACCCAATTGATTGCTAATGGCGGCCCTGATGGCGTGGTAGCCCCTATTTGGTTTAATGATAATTTTGTAAACGACTTTGAAAACAATGATAATAGACTCAAAGATTGGGTTAAGAAGGTAACCTCAGGTGCCAGCGTATATTATGTGCCATTTAAATATAAACTAGGAGCTACAGCAAGTGGAACGCCCCTTCAAGAATACACCATGGTTTTACGACTGGCGGAACAATATTTGATATTGGCCGAAGCTGAATCTGCTTTAGGAGACCAGGCCAGTGCATTACAGAATCTTAATATTATTCGTAATAGAGCCGGTTTACCAAATAGTCCACTCACGCCATCATCCGCACAAGCACAAGTAATGGCCGCAATATTTCATGAACGCCAGGTTGAACTATTCACAGAACTAGGGCATCGTTGGTTCGATCTAAAAAGGTCCGGGGCCTTAGATTCGGTCATGGGAAACCCAGGTAATGTTTGCGCGACAAAAGGTGGGGTATGGAATACCTATTTGAAATTTCTTCCGATCCCAAATTCTGATATTCAATCAGATCCTAAGTTAACGCAGAACCCTGGATATTAAATTCTATGCATACAATGTCTGCCTTGGCGAAGGCTGATGCAGACATTGTATTTAGGTAACTCCCAATTTATTGTATGAAATATACTTTGATCATTATTGCTGTTTTTTTAAGCAGCCTTCAGATGGCATTTGCTCAAAAAAGGCCAATTAACTTCGAGGATATCGACAAATGGCCATTCATCTCGAACGAGAAAATTAGCAATGACGGAAATTTTGTTTTATATACCGTAGGGTCTAAAGTGACCCACCCAAAGGTCTTCATTAAGGGAACCGAAACCGACGGCAGGTTATCGCTGGAAATAAACAACGCCCGCAATGCTGATTTTACAGAAGATTCCAAATACGCTGTATTCATTAATTCAGCTGATAGTTTAGGAATTATTGACCTGATTACCGGCAACAAAAAGATCATCAGAAATGTAAGCTCTTACCAAAAATCCAAAAAGGGTAATGCACAATGGCTCGTTTACCAAACAAAAAACACACCCAAGAATGTTGTCGCGTTAAATTTATTTTCAGGTAAAACGAAATTATTCGAAAACATCGATGGATATCAACTTAGCGAAAACGGAAAGGTTTTATTGCTTCATAAAAGGAGTGAAAGCAGTACTCAGGATAAAGAGTCAATAATCTGGTATGATCTGAATCTAAAGACTCAGAAAGTGATCTGGAAGGGAAATAATGCCCAATCGTTAACATTTGACACGAGCGCGACGAGGCTTGCGTTTTTTGCAGAAAGGACTCAAAACAACAAGAATCAAGTCCAGATCATGCGTTATAATACTGAAGCAGATAGTGCAATTATTTATGTTAGCCCAACCGGCTCCGGAATTTTACCCGGTTTTGAAGTCAGTAATAAGGGTGATCTGAAATTTAGTTCAAATGGTGACAAGCTTTTTTTCCCTGTATCCAAAATGGTCATTAAATCCATGCCTGATAGAAGTGTTATTACACCTGATGTCAATGTCTGGAGCTATAAAGACAGAGAAATTCAGTCTGTTCAGCGTCATGTGGTAAAATATAATGAGGGCAGGCTTTTTGAAGCTGTGATAACGGACGAAAGCCATAAGATTATCCAAATTGACAAAGATTATGATGATGGTTACCCGAAGATTGAAGCCTCATCCGGGAAATATGCACTGATGCTATGCCACTATGCTCAGGAGAACGATGACTGGTACTGGCAACCTTTTTCTGTACTTCCGGACTTATGTCTTGTTTCGACCGAAACCGGTAATAAAACGGTATTGAAAAAGAGCTTTATTAATTATGGTTCCTATAATTTTTCTACGACAGGAAATTATGCCATTTGGTATGACGCCAAGGAGCGGAATTATTATTGTTATAATATAGCCACAGGAATTAAAAAAAATATTAGTAAGAACTTCCCGGTTTCTTTAACCGATGAAAAATTCTCACGCTTCACCGAATTTGGCCAGGATTATGGAGTTGAAGGCTGGATAAATAGTGACGAATCAGTAATTATAGCTGACCGTTACGATCTATGGCAGGTGGATCCTGAAGGTGTCAGGATGCCGATAAATATAACTGGTGGTTATGGCAGAAAAAGTCGAATAATATTAAGGTGTGTTGGTATAGAGGACTATGTGGCAAACTACATTAAACCGTTGGATAACGAACTATTGTTGTCAGGTTTAGACGAGATCAAAAAGCTCAATGGATTTTATAAGTTAAAGATTGGAAGAACTCCTTCACTGCGCCGTCTTACCAATTTGCCTGAAGCAGTCTATATTCCTCAACCATTCCCATCAAGCTACACTACGTTAGGATCGTTGCCTATAGGAGTAATCAAAGCAAAATACGCCAATAGTTATTTAGTAACACGAATGAGTGCTACAAAAGCACCTAATTTATACTTTACCCATGACCTGAAGCAATTTACCGCGATAAGCAATATACAACCTGCAGAAAAATTTAACTGGTTAACTGCTCAATTAGTTAATTGGACCCTTCCCGATGGGAAATTAGGTCAGGGAATTTTATATAAGCCCGAAAATTTTGACCCAAAAAAGAAATATCCGCTCATCTTTTTTTTCTATGAAAACAATTCAGATTGTATCAATATTTTTTTGAAACCAGAACTTGTTAACTCTGATATTAATATCCCCTGGTTCGTCAGTCATGGCTATTTGATATTTGTTCCCGACATTCATCATACTGTAGCAACGAAGGGGAGCGGAACTGATGTCGTTCGGTCTGTTATTTCTGCAGAAAAACACCTTTCGAGGTTGCCATTTATCGATATAAAAAGGTTAGGTGTTCAAGGACATAGCTTAGGTGGTTATGAGGTCGATTATTTGGTCACTCAAACACAACTTTTTTCCGCAGCTGTTGCTGGCGCTGGAGTGTCTGATCCAATTAGTTTGTTTGGGGGTCTGAGATCCTCGCCTCTTGAAAGTAGCGGGGCCGGTTTTGCAGTGTATTATTTGCGACTTGGAACTACACCTTATCAAGAAAGGAGTAGGTATATAAAAGAAACGCCCATCTTTCATGCGGACAAAGTGACTACACCCCTATTGTTGATGCACAATCGCCTCGACGGATCTATAAATTTTAACCAGGGTATCGAGTTTTTCACTGCGCTTAGAAGAACTGGAAAAAAGGTTTGGCTGCTCGAATATGATGATGAGGGTCATAGTATTCAAAAACCACAAAATCAAAAAGATTACACCATCAGGCTACAACAATTTTTTGATCACTATTTGAAAGGAGCCTCGGCGCCAACCTGGATGACAAAAGGGATACCGGCGAAGGAAAAGGGTATTATCAGTGGACTGGAGTTAGACCCAGGACATACACCTTAATACAAAAATTAAAAACTAAGCAGTTATAAATCTGATGAGTGTAAGCATATTAAAAGTTGAAGGGTTATCCCATCGTTACAGCCGGGATTGGGCGATAAAGGATATCAACCTGGAGGTCAACCATACAGGTGTACTCGGGCTACTGGGCTCTAATGGCGCTGGCAAATCTACCACAATGAATATTATCTGTGGTGTGCTGAGCCCAACATCAGGAGCAGTTTATATTGACGGTGCGGAAATCCGGGAAGAACCCAAACAGTCCCGGATGCAGATCGGCTTTTTGCCACAAGTAGCACCCTTGCACCTCGATCTGACCGTAGACGAATATCTCCGTCATTGCGCCCGGTTGCGGTTGATGCAAAGTAACTTGATCCCGCGCGCGATGCAGGAAGTAAAGGAACAATGCAATATCGCCCACTTTAGCAAGCGGTTGATTCGCAACCTTTCAGGCGGCTACCGGCAAAGGGTCGGCATCGCCCAGGCCATAATCCATAAACCCAGACTCGTGGTGTTGGATGAGCCCACTAATGGCTTGGATCCCAATCAAATCTTGGGCGTCAGGAATTTAATTAAAGAGATAGCCAAAGAACGCTCCGTGATATTTTCGTCCCATATTTTGTCAGAAATTCAGGCGACCTGTGAAAATATCATCATGATCGAAGGTGGAAAGGTCGTCTTCTCGGACTCTATGGATGCTTTTTACAATTACCTTGAGCCCAACAGCCTGATTGTCTCGTTTGTTGCGCCGCCTGAACCAAGTCAATTGCTAACCATTCCAGGGGTAAACAAGGCGGAAAAAGTTAACCTGAGTGAGATCAGGATACAGTTTAAAGTGCCGGATGGTATATCTGCAAGTATCATAGCAGCTAGTATTGAGCATGGCTGGGACTTAAAGGAGATGTATTATGAGAAGAGCTCTATGGACGATGTATTTGCGCAGCTTTCCAAAACCGTAAAACCCGACAGGCGATGAAAGTAACCTTCCAGATCGCCAAAAATGAATTGGCTACGCTTTTTTATTCCACTGTTGCCTGGGTCGTCCTGGTGCTGTTCGTCCTTCATACCGGTTACTTGTTTAGCAGTTCGATTGCCGACCTCGCATTCAAATATCAGGAAGGTATAGAATTGCCGGATGCCATAGGCGCAATTTTTTCCACCAGGAACGAACCACAGGGAGTCTTGGCAGCAGTATCTCTATCTCTTTATCTCTATATACCCTTATTGTCTATGGGCCTTCTCAGCCGGGAAATGCAGTCAGGCTCCTTGAAACTACTTCAATCATCGCCGGTAACGGTCATACAGATTGTGTTAGGTAAATTTCTTTCGATGCTCATGTATGGAGCCGTATTGATTGCCATCCTCCTGATCTATCTCGGTCTGTCCGTTCTCCTGATTCACCCAATAGATATTAAACATGTACTCTCAGGGCTTATTGGCATTACACTGCTAATCGCAACATTTAGCGCTGTGGGATTATTTATGTCCAGCCTCACCCGTTTTCAAATTATCGCTGCCCTAGGCACCTTAGCAATGCTCTTTTTCCTAAGCTATATCAGTTCTATTGGACAGAAATTGCCGACAATAAGGGATGTCACTTACAGGCTCAGGATGAATGGTCGTATCGACCAATTCCTGGACGGACTAATAATAACACGCAACGTCTTTTATTTTCATATACTAATAATCTTATTCCTCGTTTTGACCATGCTCCGGTTATCTTATATGCAGGTATCTAAAAGCTGGAAAATTAAGGCTTTTGCTTACTCCCTGTCGGTCGTGACCGGGATCATTGTTATATATACTTCTGCCATTCCTCGATTTACAGGCTACCTAGATTTGACGGAAGATCAAGGCCAGACTTTAAGCAAAGCCTCACAAGGAATCATCAAAAAACTTAAAAAGCCACTTGTTATCCATACTTATGTCAACGTACTCAGTCAATTTGCGCTTTTTGCCTCGCCGGAAAATAGGAACAGGGATAAGGATTTCTTTGAACAATACAGGCGTTTTATTCCTGACCTGAAGATGGATTATACTTATTACTACGATACTCCGGATAATAACAATTACCCAGATTATGGAAGGATGAGCTTAAAAGACCTTACTCAAAAAGTAGCCCCGATGCTGGGTTATAATTTCGATGAACTCCTATCTCCGCAATTAATCCGCAAGACCTTTGATCCTACAAAAGAAGACGAACATTTCGTGCGCCTCCTGGTATCCGGTGATCAGCACACTTTTCTTCGTACATACGATGATTTCTTTGTGATGCCTTTTGAAACAGAGATCGATAACGCGTTGAAGCGGCTGACGGCACCCACCCCAAAAGTTGCATTTTTAGCGGCAAATAAGGAAAGAAGCATTGTCCAAAGCGGAGATAGCACCTATAAATTCGAGGTAAACCAAACAAATTATCGCCGCTCGTTGATCAATCTGGGATTCGATATAAGCAACATTGATCCAAAATCCCAGGACATACCCGATAGCCTGGCGACGCTGGTGATAGCGGACCCTCGTATTTCCTATTCCCAGTACGAACTCGCAAAAATACAACGCTACGTTGATCGAGGGCGTAATCTGCTTATCGTTGGCGGACCAAAAGATAATAATATTCTCCAACCGGTCCTTAATTTTCTGGGAGTCCGGTTAATGTCAGGAAGGCTTATTCAACGGCACCGAGATTATGAGCCTGATCTGCTACTAGCCAAACCGTCAATACAAGCCGAAAAGATATTCCCTGGTCTAAATAAAGCTAACACTATGATCAGTATGCCGGGATCATCTGAAATATTGATCACTAACACGGGGGCATTCCATGCAGATACCCTTTTATGGGCCGATCAAACGGCGACATGGACTGGGGATCAGCTAAGTAAACGTCTTGTTGCCAAAGAAAAATTTGACAAGAAAATTATTACCGCAATAAGCTTGACCCGTCACACTAAAACTCTTGAACAACGAATTGTCGTTCTGGGCAGTGCTGATATGCTTAGTCAAAGGGAATTAAAGGATGGACATCCGAACTTGAACGTGGCTAACAAAGGTTTTATTGCCGAAGTTTTTGAATGGCTAGACCCGAGTCATTTTGCAGTAAATATTCCTGCGCCAGCTGACCCTAAATATACCGTACTGTTAACGGAAAAATGGGCAAGTTTTTTAACTATGATGATCCTTGGTGTGCTGCCTGGGATAGTGATTTTATCAGGGACCATATTATTAAAAAAACGAAACAGGCAATAGTCTCAACTAATAACTAATGAAGAAAATCATAATTATTTGGCAGATCGGCGTAACCGAACTAAAGAGTTTTTTCTATTCACCTGTCGCTTGGGTCGTGCTAATCCTTTTTACGATACATGCCGGTGTGATTTTTAATGACATTCTCGAACCTATCATCCGGTTCCGGAAACCCGGACCGAGCGCTGTAAATTTAAAAGAGTACCTATTGAGCATACATACTGAAATGCACCAAGGCTTTTTCGTGGTAATCGAAGGATACTTATTTCTTTATATCCCCTTACTAACAATGGGACTTTTTAGCAGGGAGCTCGGCAGCGGTTCTATTAAATTGCTGCAGTCATCCCCGGTGAGCAGTATACAGGTGGTATTGGGCAAGTATGTTTCTATGATGGTCATGGGATTGTTGCTGATATTAATATTGGCTGGATATGTAGCAATAGGCGCTTATTCGATAACAAACGTGGATCTAGGATTGGCTGTATCGGGTCTAATAGGAGTTTTCTTGTTGATCTGCACTTTCGCCGCTATTGGGTTGTTCATGTCTTGCCTGAGTTCCCACCAGGTCATTGCAGCGATTGGTACCTTGGCGGTTCTCGGCCTACTAAACTATATCAAGCAGATCGCTTACGTATTTCACTTACCCGACGCCATCTCCTATTATATGCAGCTTAGCGGACGGACCGATCAAATAATTGCAGGTTTATTGAGCACTAAAAATATATTTTATTTTGTCGTGCTGACGCAATTCTTTTTGGGAATTGCCGTGCTGAAACTCATGCGAATGGCCCGACTGAAGCCATTGGTGACGAGGATAGCTACAACCACTGTATTTGCTACGATTTGCATGATGGAGATTTACCTCGCCTCTCAGCAGAAATTGATCGGCTATCTGGATATTACTACTGATAAAAAGCAAACCTTAACTAAAAGCACACAAACCATCATTCGACAGCTTAACAGGCCTATTGAGATGCATACTTATATCGACCTGATTAGTGATAATACCTACGTCGGGCTAGCGATGACTGAATCAGAGGACAAGGATTACTTTGAGAAATATCGGCGCTTTATTCCTGGCCTTAAAATGGACTATACCTACTATTATGATACACTGACAACCACCCACTGGCATACGGTATTTCCTGGCAAAAGTAACCAACAGATCGCGCAGGTTCGCGCAAAGTCGTTGAATATCGATTTCGGTAAGGTTCTTTCTTTTGAGCAAGTAAATCGCGAGGTAAGGATTAGCGGGGAAGGATATCCCTTTGTAAAAGAGGTAAAGATGGGCAATAAAACATCCTATTTAAGGGCATTTGAGGTAAGTTCATCCTATAAAGAAAAAACGAACCAGCCATCTGAAAACGAAGTCGCAAATAGTTTAAAGAGGCTGCTAGTGCCCCCCCCAAAGATTATTTTCCTGACCGGCAATGGTGAACGGGGCATTACGGAGAAAGGTGACAAAGGATATTGCCATGCAACAATTGAAAAATATTGCAGGGGGGCTTTGATCAACAGGGGCTTCGACGTCGATACTATAGACCTTAGAAACTCGGAAATCCCTGATGACCTGGCTGTATTGGTGATCGCTGATCCGGACACTGCGTTTTCCCCAATCGAAAAAGCAAAGCTTTATAAGTATATCGATAAAGGCGGCAACCTGTTAGTCGCCGCTGAGCCAGGAAAGCAGGCCATACTTAATCCTTTGCTCTCACATTTAGGTATACAATTGAACGAGGGCGAGTTAGTCCATGCACCCGGGCCGGATGCACCAAACTTTCTTCTTGCAAATTTCAGTAAAGCCTCCGATGTTATTTTTCCGCTCTTCGGTCAATTTTTGAAAGATAGTGACAAAGTGGTTCTACGGGGTTCTGCAGCGTTGAGCTACCAGACCTCTGAGTCGTTCAAGGCTACGCCAATATTGACTGTAAGTAAAAGGATTGCTTGGCAAAAGCTGCAGGTATCAAAAAGCGATACAAGAACAAAGCCTGATACAGCGCTGGGGCCTAAAGATCAATACTGGGCCACCGCATTGGCGCTGACCCGAAAAATAGGTAATCGGGAACAGCGAATTATGGTAACTGGCGACGCGGATTTTCTAACGGAAACAGAAATGGATCGGGATAATGTAGGATCCACTTGGACGCGCGATCTGGATTTTGCAAAGGAAATTTTCAAATGGTTCAGTTACGGGAGTTTTCCCGTCGATGCCGACCATCCGGATAGCTACAGCCGGTATCGCGTAGGCCTGGCAGGTATTGCCGGAATACGTGTTCTCGATATTATTGCCGTACCAGCTCTACTGTTCCTTACCGGAACCATATTACTGATTTATAGAAATAGGAGATAAATAAAATGAAGAATAGAATTTTGTTAATTACGATTTGCATCTTTTTGGATAGGGCTTATAGCGCCTTTTCCCAGTCACTCCCCATCAAACCTGCGCGAACAGCCAGCTTTATGACAACAGAAGGCACCTATATGGATGTTGATGTTTCGCCTGATGGCAAGACTATTGTTTTTGACATTCTAGGCGACCTATATTTGTTGCCAATAACAGGTGGGCATGCTACTCAAATAACACGCGGGCTTGCATTGAATTTAAAGCCCGTTTGGTCACCGAACGGGAGGAAAATTGCCTACATTAGCGATTTTTCCGGCGCATTTCATGTTAACGTGCGCGATATTTCAGGCAAATTCCATAAAGTGCTTGGTGCAAGTGACCAGCAACTGGATTACGCGGAGCGTACGAAATGGTATACCAAAGGCCATTCTGCTGCCGAGAATCCAGTATGGACAACCGGCGGACAATCAGTAGCAATCGACAATTTGTTATATGGTTTATGGGGGTCCAAGAGGCAATTTCACTCCGAAATAGGTCATATAAAAGCATTCTCCTCAGACGGTCGTTTAATATATTATATCGATTCGGGGAGGTTTTGTAGTTATAATTTAAATACTAACAAAAAGGACATCTTACTTAAGTCGTCACTCGGGTCAAAAAAGCGCCTCATTAAGCCCCGATAAACAATGGCTGGCGTCAATTGTCGACTCAAATTCGCACAAATGCCTGATCATAACTGACCTAAGAAATAAGCAGAGCCGTATTTTAGTTTCTAGCTTGTTTGGCGACGTACCGGCTGGCTACGCACCACCGGTTTTGCAGCGATTTACCTTTTATCCTGACAGTAGAAGTATCATCATTGGTTATGGTGGAAAAATCCACCGGATAGATATAAATTCCGGCAACAACAAGATTATACCATTTTACGCTAATGTCAAGGCAGACCTCGGCACATTCAATTATCATACATTCCCGGTAACACATGATTCTTTGGAGATAAAATCTACGCGGTCAGCCAATGCCAGTTCTGATGGCAAACACGTTGTATTCTCTGCGCTGGGAAGGATCTATATAAAAGATCTGTCGATGAGCAAACCACGGATGCTTTGCGAACAGGGGATCAACCAGTTTCAGCCGAAATATTCGCCTGACGGGAAGTGGATCGCTTACGTGACCTGGTGTGATTCCACAGGTGGTGCGCTTTGGAAAATCCCCGCATCCGGCGGAAAACCAAAGCAGTTATCTGTAGCCAGCGGCCGCTACGAATTGCCTACATGGTCACCTGATGGTCAATTGATCGCGGCGATCAGCACGCGGTCTTTTGACCTTGGAGGACGGGATAATCCTGGAGCTGGTCAATTGGTACTATTACCGGTTAGTGGCGGGCCAATGCGCGTGATCGACGAAAATGTCTGGTTCTGGAACCAGTTGCAATTTACCGCAGACGGTGGCCGGATTATTTATAAGCCGGAGGCAGGTCGGCCGTTAATTGACGGAAAATATAGGGCCATGCTTGTATCCAGGGATTTGGCGGGCGGGAATGAGCAAATCGTTGCTGCAGGAGCGGGCCTGTCTGAAGATTATATACTCATGCGTTCAATTTCTCCTGATCGTCGTTTCTTAGTATATTCAATGAACGAAGACCTTTACCTGGTACCCTTAGTCGGTCAGGCAGCGCCTTTTACTATTTATGATAAGCACCATAGAGCATTGGCAATCCGGTTTGCCAGTGGTGTCGACCCCAACTGGGAGCAAGGCGGTAAGGTATTGAGCTGGTCTTACGGTAATAAATTTTTCAGTATAGATCCGGAAAAAATTGCAGAAACGGCAATTTTGCGGAAGCCTGCACAGCATGGATCTTCGTTACCTGACAGTGATGTTGTCAGTTGTAAAGTCAGGCCAGACCACGCCATCCCACTTGCTTTCAAGGTGCCCGACTTTTATGCACATGGAACCATTGCCCTCACGAATGCGCGGATCATTACCATGCACGGTGATCAGGTTATCGATCATGGCACGATCCTGATAAAAGATGGAAAATTCACCACAGTGGGAACGACCGTCGCCGTCCCAATTCCAAAAGGAATTAAAGTATTGGACCTTGCGGGTGCTACCGTCATACCGGGATTGATTGATCTCCATTTACATATGCATAACCCGCCGGACATCTTCCCCCAACAGTCCTGGATGTTCCTGGTTAATTTAGCCTATGGGGTGACGACTGCACGAGACCCGCAGGAAACATTGGATTCATTCGGTTATACCGAATTATTGGAATCGGGCGGCATGACCGGGCCCCGTTATTACTCCGTTGGAAGAAGTACGCAACCGCTCTATGGGCAGCGCATCAATAACCTGGAAGACGCTGAATCGATCATTAATAAGAGGAAAATGTTTGGCGCTACGGTAATCAAACAATATATGTCACCAACCAGGTTGCAAAGACAATGGATATTGATGGCATGTGAAAAAGCCGACTTGAATATGACTAATGAAGGATATTATGATCCCATTTTGCAACTGGCGATGATCAAAGATGGAAGCACTGGTATAGAACATAATCCAATTTGGGGGAGCATTTTTAATGACGTGCTTACATTTAAAGCCATGTCAGGAACCTACCACACTCCGGTTTTGCAGGCTGCCTATGGTGTTGAAGCGGGTAACTCATATTTCGACTACAAATATTGGCGTCAACCTGAATTAAAATTGCTGCGATTTGCTCCTAAGATTGAATTGGATTACCTGAAAAATCCAGTTTTACCCAAAGATACCATTCATCCGGAATTTCTGATACCAGCCAGAATCGATCTGGCATTATACAAGCGTGGTGTTCATTTAGTATTGGGGAGTCATGGTGATATGGAAGGTGTGTGTGTGCCCAGTGAAATCTGGGCCATGCAAATGGGGGGGCTCACAAACATGCAGGCATTACAAGCAGCGACCATTGAAGGCGCTAGGGGACTTGGTGTTCAAAAAGATCTCGGCTCCATTGAAAAAGGTAAGATCGCCGATTTGGTCATCTTAAATAAAAACCCGCTTGACGATATCCATAACACCAAAGAAATCCGCTACGTAATGAAAGACGGTGTCTTATATGATACCAATACCCAGGATGAAATCTGGCCGGTCAAAAAGAAGGGCCCAAGCTGGAAATTATCCAAAAAACTGGAACCTCGTACTGATACGAAAAAGGACGCTTCAACAGGCGACGATGATTAATATCAAAATTAACAAATCAAACTTCGATGACTAATACGTTTAATAAATCCACCCTCTATTTGCTCTTGTCCGCATTACTTGTTTGCTGCATCAACGTCAGCAAAGCGCAGGTCAAACACGTGATCCTAATCAGCATCGACGGATTTCACCCGGATATGTATTTAGACAAAAGTTGGCCGACACCCAACTTGCGGGCACTTATGAAACAAGGCACCTATGCCGATCATATGCTCAGCGTATTTCCAGCCTACACATATCCGGCACACACAGCCATGCTCACTGGGGCCCTCCCCGCAAGAAGCAAAGTAACCTATAACCAACCAATTGGTAGCCATGGCGAATGGAACTGGTACGCTAAATATACCAAAGCACCTACCATTTGGCAAACCCTCCACAAAGCTGGACTTAAAACGTCTGCCGTCATGTGGCCTGGAACAGTTGGTGCTCCAATCGACTATAACCTCTCAGAAATATGGGACCAGCACCATCCCGACGACCGCGCAACGCTTGTCAGACGATATGCTACGCCGAAAGGTATCTATGACGAGATTGAACAAAATGCTACCGGCAAACTCGATAGCAATAACATGAACGATAATTT